>NZ_AZRI01000028.1:0-1778 GCF_002895585.1 Petrotoga sp. 9T1HF07.CasAA.8.2
AAGTCTTTTTGCGCATGTATGCCTTAAAGCATGAGGTCCTGAGTTTGACAGTTACAAAAACGTAAGAATTCTAAAACAGGCATGAATAACTGCAAAAAAGCGTTTTTTGCTTTCTCTGTTTTTCAAAAGTGTCACTACATGCCTTTCTTTTCCTTTATTTATCAGTGTTTTAGTCTTACGCTTGTGCTTGGCTCCTTTCTAATCCTTTATTTTCCTTATTTTGGTCCTGTAGTTTCAGTTTCTCTATGAATTCCTCATATGGGGTTACCACTTTTGGAATTGGTATATTAAGTATCTTCAATATCTTCTGAGCTAAAAGATTCATGTTAGTCCTAATGGCAAAATGTTGTTCGTTGGTTTTAATATCTATGTATTCCATGTTTTTAATCGCTTCTCTTATCTTTTCGTGTGAGTATTCTATATTGTTTCTCTCAAGTTCTAATTCAAGTGTTCTTTGCATTATGTAAGATACGAAACTCATCACTATGTGTCCCTTTATCCTTTTCTGCGTCCAATGAAATATCGGTCTTGTTTCAAGATAATTCTTTAGTGTTCTGAAACTTTCTTCCACTTTCCACAAGGTATGGTATTGCTCTAATATCTGTTTTGGATTCAACTGTGTGTTGGTTATTATTCCATAGTATCCGTCATATTTTTCGTCTTTTTCTATCTTTTCGATATCAAGTGTATAATCTACTTCGTTCTTTGTCTTTAAGTACTTTTTTGCACCTCTTTTGCTTTTTGATTCTATGTTCCCATCTTTCAACATTTTCTTCGCTTTTTCAATCAATCTAATCCTGTCTTTTCTATCTTTTTCAGCCCTTTCCTTTGAATGTATTATGAGTAATCTTTTACCCTCGTATTCTATTTCTCTGTATTCAATCCCTTTTGATATTTCAGTGAATTCCCCATCGAATATATCCACCTTTTTTAACTGTTTTATCGATTTACCTACTATGAATTCGTAATCCGAATTCTCTACTATTTCCATATTGGTTCTACTCATCATCCCCCTATCAGAAACCACTATTACCTTTCCCAACTGATATCTCTTTTTCATCGCCTCTATCGTATCTTTGAACGTATGTCCTTCAAACGTGTTACCTGGGTATATATCAAAACTAACCGGCATCCTATCCCTATCTATCGACATCCCTAAAACCACCTGTGATTCGTTGAACTTCTTATCTTTCGAATACCCCATCTGTAGTAACTCGTTCGTTTGTTGTGTCTCAAAGGCTAACGTCGTTACATCGTAAAATACTAAATCTACTACAGAATTGAATAAACTTATCCTTTGACTGTACAGATGTTTCTCTAACTCTTCCTTCTTTTGCGATAACACATCTAGAGTCCTGTACATCCATTGTAAGGCTATCCCTTCTTCATCTGTTTCTGCCTCATCCCTCCTTGAACCCCCTTCGGGGCGTTTCTTTTTGAATCCATAATAATCTAGCTCGTTGAATATTCCCAACTTACTTTTAGGTTCTATTATTCTGTTCATAACCATTATTTTCAACAAATCTTCCACATCAAATCTCGTCTTTTTATCCATCTTTTCAAAGAACTTATCCATCTCATACCTTTCAAACAACTTATCTACTATTACCTTTACCCCATAATTCTTCTTATCGGGTGCTTCCTCAACATTATTCAAATTCACATAACCTTTTATATCATATATCTGTACGAGTTTATCGACAATATTTTCCACTTCTTTTCTACTGATAGTATCAATTCTACCCAAATTAGCGATTATCTTTTGTTTATTCTTACCG
>NZ_AZRI01000029.1:0-233254 GCF_002895585.1 Petrotoga sp. 9T1HF07.CasAA.8.2
ATAAAGGTTTTATAATTAGGATTGTTCTTTTTATATTTTTAGCTTTATTCACAGAATGGCTCATTTTCAACAGAATCTCGTTGAATTTTCAGTTAAGTTTTAACCTAGTATTTCTTGTATTTTGGATATTTATCGGAGAATTTTTGTTACCTAAGAATAAAATGTTTAAACTTCATCCTTTAAATTACTGGGCGGCTTTTCTAACGCCGCTCTTTTTCAATATAATACTAAATCTTTTTGTTTTCAAATATGTGAATATATTTGCAATATCGACCATATTGAGTACTTTGATAATAACCTTACTAATAGATTACTCTACCGGTTTAATTTCAGGTCTCATATTTTCCGCTTACTTTGGTATTTTATTCGGATTTGATTTGAAGTTCATGATTTTTTTATTTTTACCCGCAGCAGTTGTCGCCCTATCATCGAGGAAAACCAAAAGGAGAATAGAGATAATACTACCATTTTTTTGGGCTAGTTTAACGCAAATTATCGTTGCTTATGTAATTAACTTATACTATACTCCGTTGGACTATCTCATAATAATCGAAAGTAATTTTTTGAGCGTATTGGTAACTATGGGTATTTTACCTTTCTTTGAATACTTAACCAGAGTTTATTCCGAGATTGGGTTGTTGGAACTTGGTAATTTAAGTAATCCTTTGCTAAAAAATCTTTCATTGAAAGCACCAGGAACATACTATCACAGCATGATCATATCTAACTTAGCGGAAAGCTCTGCTGAGATTATCAATGGAAATATGGTTTTAGCCAGGGTAGGTTCTTATTTCCATGATATAGGGAAGGTGTGGAGACCTCAGTTCTTTTCCGAGAATCAAAAGAATAAAAACCCTCATTCCGATATAAGTGCTAAATTAAGTTCTTTGATTTTAAACAACCATGTCACTTATGGTATCGAATTGGCAAAAAAACACCGTTTACCTATACTAATAGAGGATATGATAGCACAGCATCATGGCACAAGGGTCAAGCAATTCTTTTACAGCGAATATTATAATCAGACAGGTATAAAAGATACCAACATGTTCAGATATCCCGGACCCATCCCTCAATTTAAGGAAGCTGCCATACTTATGATATGTGATGTAACAGAAGCCATGGTAAGAAGCATGCAAGACTTAAGCGCTGTTGATCTTAATGAAAAACTTGATAATTTGATAAATTCTCTTTTTTTTGAAGGACAGTTGGATGATTGTGGATTAACACTTAGAGAAGTCAAAAAGATAAAAGGCCGAATTATTAGAACCATCATGGAAATGAACCATAAAAGGATATCCTATCCCAAAGTTGAGACAAAAGAACTTAGAGAGTAAAGGAGAACGCCTTTGAAAATAAACGTTATAAACCAACAAGATTTAAGAGAAATAGACACTAAAATAATCAAAGATATCGCCAAAAAACTTCTTCTAAACGAGGTTGGCGAAGGGAATTTCGAATTAAACATATTAATCACCGACGATAAGAATATAAGCGAATACAATAAATATAGAGGCAAAAGTTCACCTACGGATGTTTTATCCTTTTCTTATGGTTTAAACGAACCTGTCATTGGAGATATTGTCATTTCTGTTGAAAGTATAGAAAAACAAGCGCCTGATTTTGGCAATTCATTTGAAGAAGAATTCTATTATATACTTATTCATGGCTTACTACATATCGTTAGTTACGACCATGAAAACTCTGAAGAAGATGCTAAAAAAATGTTTGACGTTCAAGATCAATATTTTCATCAATTAATCAAAGACAGGAGGAGATAGAGTTGGCTACAGTAAAGCCCTTTCAAGCTTTAAGACCATATAAAGGGATAGAACAGTGTTTTTCTTGCCCCCCCTACGACGTACTTGAGGAGGATGAAGTTAGAGAGATAATCTCTAGAAACCCCAATTCTTTTTTGAGAGTAACAAGGTCCGAAGTAGAGGCAGAAGAAAATTCTAAAGATGCTGTTTACAAAAAAGCCAAAGAAAATCTCGAATCCTTTATCAAAAACGGTGTATTAATCAAAGATTCTGAACCATCTTTTTATATTTATCGTGAAACCTGGCAAGGAGTTTCTCAAACAGGATTTTTTGCTGTTGTTAGTGTGGATGAGTACAATAAAGTGATCATAAAAAAGCATGAACTAACAAGAAGAGATAAAGAAGACGATAGAACAAATCACATATTAAATCTAAATGCACAAACTGGCCCTGTTTTCTTAACCTACAAAGCCCAAGAAGATTTAAAAACAATTATTGACAAGCTTATAAAAAACAAGGAAATCCTTTATTCCTTTTGCGATGAAAACAATGTGAAACATGAACTCATCAAAATCCAAGAAGAAAGCGAAAAAGAACAAGTCGAAAAAGCTTTCAAGAGTATCGAATATCTTTACATTGTAGATGGACACCATAGGGCTGCTGCCGCTTCCAGAGTTCAAAAAATACTGAAAGAAAAAGACACAAGTTACTCTTTGAATAAACCCTACAATTATTTTATGGCCGCTATTTTCCCCCACAACGAACTCAGAATACTCCCGTACAATAGAATTGTTAAAGATCTAAATGGTTTAAATGAAGATGAATTTTTGAAAAAGATGGGTTCTTATTTTGAAGTAGAAGAAGCTCCCTTTTCACCTTATTCTCCTGATTCCCTACATTCCTTTGGTATGTATCTTCACAAAAAATGGTACAAACTCACCTTTAAAGGTGAAGAAAGTGAAGATCCTGTAGAAAACCTTGATGTGCAAATATTGCAAAAATACTTATTAGATCCCATACTTTCCATAAAAGATCCCAGGACCGATCCAAGAATATATTTTCTAGGTGGTATTAGAGGTGTAAAAGAAATCGAAAAGTGGGTAGACAAGAAAGATTGGAAAGTTGGATTTTCTATGTATCCCACCCAAATAGACCAACTCTTAAAAGTTGCAGAGATGAACAAGATAATGCCGCCTAAATCAACTTGGTTTGAACCAAAATTGAGGAGTGGCTTATTAATTCATGAATTAAGCTGAGCCTTTCTTCCAGACATTAGAGGTGGTAGTTATAAAATACTATAAATTTGATTTAATTAACAAAATTGAACAAATAAAAACTCACGCCGTTGATGAAAAAATTCAAATAGATGAAATAAAGACTTTTGAAAATAATCTGTACGGAATAAAAAGAAAATGGAAGATTTTATCTTCTCATAACTCGATTGATTTGATAAAACGCATACTCTGCCCCAGTGACAACGTGATGCTAACTTACTATCATGACGAGAAAGGTGAAATGTCTAAATATCTCGTTTACATGGATTTTGGCAAATACAGTGTCGTTAGTCACAATATTGAATTTCAAGATCAAGAATTGGATCTTCTAATTTATAACGACTTAAAATATAAAATACTTGATATGGGCGAATTATTAAAAGCTTTTGAATGCAAAAAGGTCACCTTATCCGATATGCAAAAAAATTTAATAACTCTTGAGCATTTTATTAATAATTTTAATTATTTGGGTGTAATTGACTCTCTTAATTTAAAATTCGGCCCCAATGCTATTAATTGGCTTTTGAAAAACAAAACTTCGGCAAGCAGTGGAGTCTAAGGGACCAGAGGTCCCTTCCTTAAAAAAGGGTGCGGAGCAAAGTGAAGAGTAAAGACCCTTTAATCCTTATGGGTGGGGAGCGGGGCGAAGGGGCGCTAAAAAAGTTTCTAATGACAGTTACCACTTCAAAACTGGAGGAGAAAAAATTGAGAAAACTTTATCGTTCCAGAGAAAATAAGATTTTAGCCGGTGTTTGCGGAGGCTTAGGTGAGTATTTTCAAATAGACCCTGTCATTATACGACTGCTATGGATTGTGTTAAGCCTAGTTTGGGGATTCGGGGTTATTTTGTACATAATCGCAATTTTTATAATCCCTCCTGAACCTCAACAAAATCATTATTCTGATAATTTTGAAGAAACCCCCGAAAACGAGCATCACCATGTTTCACATAATTTAGAAGATGAAGACAGAAAAGTCGTTATAGGGTTGTTTGCTTTACTATTTATCGTAATTGGGTTAATTATTTTGGTAAGTATAATAACTCCTTCGACATTTTTCTTTAGAAATTTTATCAAAATCGTGATAAGTATATTACTGATCGGAATTGGTGCATATTTAATTTCAACCTCAAGGACTAAAAAATAGTTTTGGATCTCGTGCCAAGTTATATAGCTTAATTAATCTTGAAAATCGAAAAGGGCCTTTTGGCCCTTATTTTTCAATAGGCAAAAATAAAGAAAACACAGTTCCTTTTCCAACTTCACTCTTCACTTCTATTCTTCCATTATGAGCATTAACGATCTCTTTGACAATTGCCAACCCTAAGCCCGTACTTTTTTCACTGCTTGTCCTTGCTTTGTCTCCCCTATAGAAACGATCGAATATTCTATGTAAATCTTCTTTAGGAATACCTCTACCAGTGTCTTCTATAGATATTTTAGCAAAATTACCTCTTTTAACAGAAGAAATAGTAACTTTTCCTTCATCCGTATACTTTAAAGAATTATCTAAAATATTTATAATAGCTTCTTTTAATTTTTCTTTATCTGCCCTGATATATAGCTCTTCCAACTTTGCAACTTCTAATGCTAAACCTTTGTTGTGGTACAAAGGACTAACTTTTTTTATTACTTCTTCCAACAAAGATTTCAAATTAGTTTTGGTAAAATTATAAAATTGAGTTTTGTTATCACTTCTGGCTAAAAAAAGCAATTTATCGATAATTTCTGACATATAAGAAGTTTCTTCCAAGATCAACTCTAATGATTTTTTATACTCTTCTATTGACCTGTCTTTTTTCAAAGACAAACTACTTTCCGCTTGAATTATTGAAAGCGGGGTTCTTAAATCATGAGAAACATCTGCGGTGAATTGTTTCTGTTGTTCAAAGGCTTTTTCAAGCCTAGAAATCATTTGATTCAACGTAGAAGCTAACCTTCCCAACTCGTCTTGGGAGTTTACTTTTATCCTTTCATTCAAATTATTTTCCTCGATATTTTTTGCGGTATCTATAATTTTTTCAACAGGTCGAAGAGAACTATCGGCATAAAAAAATCCCCCTATCCCCGCAAGAATCATTACCAAAACACCTGTCGATATCAAAATCATTTTCAAACGAGCCAAAACATTCTCTATCTCATTAGTAAATCTTCCAATGATTATGACAACATTCGAATTTTCTTTTAGCTTTGCAGTTGAAACATAAAATCTAGTGTTCCAATTGAAGTCGGTAGTTAAATTGAAGAAAAATGTTTCGCCTGCATTGGCTTTTTGTACCTTCCCCTGAATGTCTGGTATTTTTATAAGATAGCCATAAAATCTTAACAAACTAGCATCATCACTATAAACGTAAATCATTTCGTTCGGCAACGCTTTTATATTTACGATATTTTCAACATTCTCTGCTTGTTCTAATACTCCTTTAAAATCATCCATCCTTGTCAACAAAAAATTATCAATGTTATCATATAGGCTATACCTTAAAGCATAAAAAGAACTTAGCCCAAATACTAAAAGCAAAATGGCCATTATTAGTAAGTACCAAACGGTCAATTTGAACTTTATGCTCTTAAAAAAACTTAAGATACCGTTAACCTGTAACCAGCTCCTCTAACAGTTTCTAAAATTTTACCTTCTTTATCTCCAATTTTCTTTCTCAATCTTCTTATATATACGTCTATAACGTTCGAATTCCCTTCAAAGTCGATATCCCACATCTTTTCCTCAAGAATAGTTCTGGTAACCACTATTTTTGGGTTTCTCATAAAATACTCCAAAATATTGTATTCCTTTGGGGTTAATTTCAATTTTTTCTCCCCCATCCAAACCTCTCTTGTTAAGGTGTTTAAAGTTAAATCTCCCACTTTAAGAATCGGGTTGCGGGTAAAACTTTCTCTTCTTAGCAGAGATCTAACCCTTGCAAATAATTCATCGAAATCAAAAGGTTTTACCAAATAATCGTCTGCTCCGGAATCTAAACCCTTAACTCTGTCTCCCACACTATCTTTTGCAGTTAGCATCAATATTGGAGTATTGATATTTTCTTTCCTTAAATTTTGACAAACGGTTATCCCATCTTTTTTTGGTAGCATTATATCTAAAATTATCAAATCGTATGAAGAATATTTTGCATAGTTTTCGGCTTCTTCTCCATCGTAAACGACGTCGATACAGTATCCTTCTTCCGTAAGTCCCCTTTTTATTATATTAGCAAGTTTTTCTTCATCTTCAACAACAAGGATCTTCATAATTATTCACCACCATAATTAATATTCTACCACAACCAATTTTCTGACATTCAAATTAAAGTTTTATGAAAAATAACTTTTTTAAATGTTGACAAACCACATGAAAAAAGCTGCTATTGGAGCCATCGTCAAATTATCGTTTAACCAATTACCAAACCCCTCCACAACAGTTGCCGAAAGAGCACCCACAATCAAGCTCATATAACTAATTGGTAAACCAATCAAATTCATGTAAACAGCTCCCGATGCGAAAGAAATGGAAAAGCACGCCAAACTCCCTTCCAAAGACTTCCCTTTCAACCATTGATGTTTACCCCATTTTTTTCCAACCAATACAGCCCAGGAATCTCCCAGTGCTAACATTACAATAGAGATCAAAGAATATGGAACGGGGAACAATCCTGCAATAGCTGAACCCATAAGAAAATAACTTGTTCCTGAAATTTTATGAGCTTCTTCGCTTTTTCCAACAGGTTTAAAAATTTTTTTCAAAAACTCATTAATACTTTTTGAGTATTTTCTTATTAATTCAAGAGAAAGAGCAATTAAACCAGCAATTACAATAATATATCTAAAAACTACAGGACCCCAAAGTGGGTAAGCAAGCGCAGGGAACAAAAGACCCATATAACGCCAGATCTTTCTTCTAACAAAATTATCTTTTAAAGGTTCTTTTACCTCTTGGAAAGCATTTTTCAAATTCTCCCAACCTTTAATAAAAAGCCAAGCCACCAAAATAATAGTCAAGATAGTACCTAATAAATCCATAGTACCTCTCAAATATCCTATCAAAATAACAAAGGGCCACAAAAATGACAAAACGAACATTATCCCTTTGCCAAAAGTAAGCCATAACGTTCCAGCTAATATACCAAAAGCCGCAGACTCTAACGGAAACAAAACAACAAAAGATCCCACAGCAGCTGCTACCCCAACACCACCTTTACCCTTTAACCAAATAGACCAAGAATGACCTATTATTGCTACTAAAGCAAGTAATGGCCACCAACTCTTACCTATACCAAGCAAAAAACCGATTAAAATAGCCAAAACCCCTTTGGTAGAATCTCCTGTAAAAGATAATACACCTGCTACAGGTCCGGCTATTTTCCAAGCGTTAGTTGTACCGACATTTTTAGTTCCTTCTTTTCTAATATCTTTTCCAGAAAAAATTTTTGTAAAAATAAAACTCCATGGTATCGAACCGATAAGATAAGCCGTAACCAACGAGATTAAAAATCTCATATATCGATCACCTCTTATTTTTTATTATACTCTTTTTTTCAAATCCTTAGAAAAAATGAGAAAAACCAACCTAATCAAAAATATTTGGATTTAATTGGGTTACATTGACCATAATCAGGTAAAACCAAGGTTGACTTTTTGTTTATTTTAATTTAAAATGGATACGAATAAATTCGATTTTAGAATGAATTAATTAAAGGAGTCAAAAACATGCCAGTTAAAATTTCTTTTATAGGAGCAGGTAGTGTCAGATACACAGTGAAATTAGTAGGGGATTTAGCAAAAACAAAGGAATTAAATGGAAGTTTAATCTCTTTCATGGACATAGACGAAGAACGATTAAACGCCGTAGATAACCTTGCTAAAAGATACACGCAAGAAATAGGTGGAAATCTTAAATTTGAAAAAACTACCAACCGTGAAGAATCTTTAAAAGATGCAGACTTTGTTATAAACACAGCATTATACAGAGCACCAGGTCATGAAGATGGTTATGTAAGTTATGAAATCATGAGAGATGTTGCAGAAAAATATGGTTACTACAGAGGAATAGATAGCCAAGAGTTCAATATGGTATCGGATTATTATACATTCACAAACTACAATCATCTGAAATTATCGTTAGATATAGCCAAATCGATTGAAAAAATATGTCCGAATGCATGGCTTATACAAACTGCGAACCCCGTTTTTGAAATTTCACAATTGATTAAAAGGCTGACCAACGTAAAAGTAGTAGGCTTTTGTCATGGGGTTGGAGGTGTCCATGAAGTACTAAAAACTTTACGATTAGAAGAAAACGAAACTGATTGGCAGGTAGCTGGAGTGAACCATGGGATATGGTTAAACCGATTTCTATACAAGGGCGAAGATGGTTACCAAACCTTAGACAAATGGATAGAAGAAGAATCACATGATTGGGAACCAAAAGATCCTTGGGATACCCATTTAGCTCCAGCAGTTATTAATATGTACAAATTCTATGGATTATTGCCTATAGGAGACACAACTAGAAACAGTACATGGAAACATCATCATAGTTTACAAGCAAAAAAGAAATGGTATGGAAAGTTCGGGGCTATAGACAATGAAGTTGAAAGGCCGAAGTTCTATGAAGAATTACGTCAAACAAAAAGAATGATAATTCAAGTTTCGAAAGATCCGAATATCAAAATAACAGAAAACTGGCCTGAAGAATTCCCAAAAGAAAAAATGAGTGGTGAACAACAGATACCTTTTATAAACGCTTTAACTAACAATGTTGAAGCAAGGTTATTCCTGAATGTTTTGAACAACGGAACGATAAAAAATATTCCTGACGATGTAGTGGTAGAAGTTCCTGTAAAGGTTAACAAAAATGGAATATTCCCTGAAAATATACAACCAGATTTACCAGAAAAGATTAAAAATTACTATATAATCCCCAGAATTACAAGAATGGAAATGGCATTAGAAGCCTTTATAACAGGAGATAGAACTATCTTAGAAGAAGTTTTAGTAAGAGACCCAAGAACCAAAAATTATGATGATATTCCTAAGTTATGGGATGAGATATTCGATCTTCCATTTAACAAGGAAATGAAGGAACATTATGGAAGGTAATAACGTGCTTAAAAGAAAGGGTCCTAAAGTTGTTTCAGTATTTCTAAAATTTGCATAAAATTTAAGCAAGGGAGAAATCAAAAATGAAAAGTTTTTTTGTGATTTTATTATGATTTACGCTTTATCTTCATCTAAAGAAGTAGTGAGTGCCGTAGATACACAGGATGATTGGAATATAGCTTCAAAAATTATTCAATCAGTACAAAGACCACAAATCCCAGAAAGAGATTTTGTTATAACAGATTTTGGCGCAGTAAATGATGGTGTTAGTGATGCTCGCCCTGCTATTATAAAAGCTATTGATGCAGCAAGTGACAATGGAGGTGGACGCGTAGTTATACCAGCGGGGGAGTGGTATTGTAAAGGTCCAATTCATTTAAAAAGTAATATTGAGTTGCATGTAGCTGAGGGTGCATACCTTTTATTTAGTCCGTATGCAAAGGATTATTTACCTGTTGTACTTACTAAATATGAAGGAACTAGATTATATAACTATTCTCCATTAATTTATGCAAGAAATGTTCATGATGTAGCGATTACAGGTAAAGGTGTAATAGACGGAAATAAGGATAGTGAATTTTTATGTTTTTTAGATAAACATGATTCAGACGTTGCTCTTTTGCGTCAAATGGGAGCTGAAGGCGTACCTGTAGAAGAACGTATTTTCGGTGAAGGTCATTTTCTTAGACCATGTATGATTCAATTTTATGATGCAGAACGTGTTTTACTAAAAGATTATACAGTAGTGAATTCTCCCTTTTGGGTTAATCACTTAAATTACACTAATCATGCATTTGTCAGGGGGATTAATGTAGATACCCATAACGCAAATAACGATGGAATTAATATTGAATCAAGCTCATATGTTGTTGTGGAAAAATCAAAGTTCCAAACAGGAGATGATTCAGTTGTTGTTAAGTCAGGGCGTGATTATGATGGCCGACAGGTTGGAATACCTAGTGAAAATATTGTAGTTTATCAAAATGATATGGGCGGCGAAGATGGAGTTGCACTTGGTAGTGAAATGTCTGGTGGTATTCGCAATGTGTTTTTTACCGATAATATTTTAAGAAATGGAGCTTCAGCATTCAGGTTCAAGTCTAATCTTGATCGTGGAGGTGTGGTTGAAAACATTCGAGTCCGCAATATGGAAATTGACACATTTGAACGTCTTTTCTGGTTTCAAATGAACTATCCAGGTGAATTAGGTGGATACTATCCAAGTATTTATAAGAATATTGTATTTGAGAATATTACTGTAAAAAACGTAGATACGGTATTTGAGGCACATGCACCAAAGGGGTTCCCTCTCCAAGATGTTGTACTGAAAAATATCATAATAGAGAATGTAGAAAGTGATAATCCAATTATTTTAGAGAATGTTAAGAATATTCGTTTTGAAAATGTAAAACTCAATGACCAATATATAAACGCTACTATTGATTGGTATTAATGGAGTATTTCTACATTTAAAATTTAAAAATCTTTCTAGCTCTTTTAAATAAGAATAAAGCAGTGAAAAACAAATTTGAGATATGAAACAGAAAGTACTTTCTTTTTAGAATTAGAATAAATAATAATAGTTAGGGTTTAATAACCAGCGAAAAGAACTAATCTCATTATAAACAGCAAAGTTGTTGATTTTCTTAAATACTAGAAAGTATTAAAAAATAGTTAAAATCAGGGTTTTTGGATTCCTATAGCCAGAAAAAAGTTACTAGAGGAGGTTAGAAAAATGTCTTTTTTAGACGAGAATTATTTACTACAAAACAACATTTCTAAGATGTTGTATAATTCAATCAAAGATCTTCCAATCTTAGATGCTCACAATCACGGGGATGTGAAAGAGATCGTTGAGGACAAAGGTTGGGATGACATCTGGCAAGTTGAAGGAGAGACCGATCATTATGTTTGGGAATTAATGAGAAAGAGAGGAGTACCAGAAGAAAAAATAACTGGAAATGCTTCAAATAAGGAAAAGTGGACGGCATTGGCTGAAGTTTTCCCTGGCTTCGCTGGTAATCCTACATACGAATGGATACACCTTGATCTAAAAAGAAGGTTTAAAATAGAGGATAACATTTCAAAGTATACGGCTGAAAAGATATGGCAAGATACTTCTTTATTACTAAAAAGTGAAAGTATGAAACCTCAACGATTACTAAAAGAAATGAACGTAGAAATAATGTGTACAACAAATGATCCAACAGAGGACCTCTCTTATCATGAAAAAGCTAAAGATATTGAAGGAATAAAGATTCTCCCCACTTGGAGACCAGACAAAGCTATGAACATTGAAAAAGAAAATTGGAAAGATTTTGTAGAAAAGTTAGGAGAAATAACAAAAGAAAATGTTGAACGTTTTGAGGGGTTTTTAAATGCTCTTTACAAGACACACACAAAATTTGATGAACTCGGTGGTGTTTCGAGTGACCATGGGATATTTGAACCGATTTCATACCCAGTTGAAAAACAAAGAGTAAAAGAAATATATGAAAAAGCACTTTCAAAAAAAGAGTTAACGAAACAAGAAATTTCAGACTTCAAATCCTTTATGTTTTATGAATTTGGGTCAATGAACGCTGAAAGCAATTGGGTTATGCAATTACATATTGGCGCTATGCGAGATTACAGAGACAAGTTATATAATACTTTGGGGCCAGATACAGGAGGGGATATTTCAACCAGCAACGTTGACTTGGCAAATGGGTTAAAATACTTTTTAAACCAATTTGATGAAAAATTGAAAGTTGTTTTGTACTGTTTGGACCCGTCACTATTTCCAACCGTTGCCACAATAGCAAGGACCTTCCCAAACGTTAGTCTTGGAGCACCTTGGTGGTTCAACGACAGTCCTTTTGGAATGGAGATGTATTTAAAATATATAGCCACCGTAGACCTTTTAAGCGATTTAGCGGGTTGGGTAACAGATTCAAGAAAGCTAATCTCCTACGGTTCAAGGACAGAGATGTTCAGAAGAGAGTTATCTAACGTCGTTGGTGAAATGGTAGAAAAAGGTCAAATACCTATCGGGGAAGCATTTGATTTGGTAAGAGATATTAGTTATTTCAGACCAAAAAGGTTGTTTTTTGAAAAAATTTAGATAAAAATTATTGAACTCGGAGGTACAATTTTGATGAAAAAAGCATCCTTGTCATCTTTAAAAGAAAACAATGCGGCACTTATTTTTCAATCATTAAGGGTCAAAGGCCCTATGACAAGGGCTGAAATTGCAAGAGAAACACGTCTCATGCCTTCAACTGTGAGTTATATAACGAACCTTTTAATTCATAAAAAGGTATTGAAAGAAGTTGGAAATGAAGATGTTTCTCGTGTAGGGAAAAAGGGTATTTTGCTTGATATAAACTACGATGACTTCTTGTTTATTGGATATGACGTGGGCTCTGCATATTCAAGGATTATTGTCTCAAACGGGAAGGGAGACATCTTATATTCCAAAAGATTCGCCTCAGAAAAGAACGACAAATTGTTGAAGCAGATTTATGAAAATATAAAAATAGTTAAAAACAAATTCAACATAATCGGTATAGGGATGGCTTTTCCTGGTTATGTAGATCCAGAAAATGGCGTGGTCATAAGATCTCACAATATTGATATATCAAACTTTGACGTTAAAAAGGTGATGAAAAAAGAGTTCAACCTACCAGCCTACGTGGATCATAACACAATAATGATGGCACGGAACTTAATTTCTAACAATTCCCACAAAGAGAAAGATTTTTGTGTGATCAACATTGGCCCAGGTATAGGAGTGGGGATAGTAAGCAACGGAAAGATATTGAGAGGATATAAGAACGCTGCTGGGGAGTTAGGTCATGTGACGGTTAACCCCGAAGGAAGAAAGTGTAACTGCGGTAAAAATGGTTGTTTGGAAACAGAAAGCTCAAGTAAGGCGATTGTTAGAAATTACGAAGAAATATCCGGGAAAAATTTAGAGTGTGAAGGAAGTTGTGAATCGAAATTGGTATATGAATTAGCCAAAAAAGGTGATGAAAATGCGATAAAAGCGTTTGAAAGAGCTGGAAAATATTTAGGAATTGGCATTGCTACTTTAGTCAATATCTTAAATCCAGAAAAGGTCTATATAGCAGGTGGGGTGTCAAACGGGTGGGAATTTCTAAAAGACTCTACAGAACAAAGTTACAACCAGCATATATTTTACGCAAACAAAGATGTAACTATTGAAGTTTCTTCGATAGGAGAATACATAACAGCTTGTGGAGCTGCGACTTATGCCTTTGAAAAATATGTAAGAGAAGAATTAATACCATGAGGAGGAAAATATAAATGTTTACAATTTTACCGAAGAAAGGGATTTCTTTGGGTCTTGGGGATAGAATAGGAATTGCAACCCCGGGCCATATAAAAGTTGCAAAGAAATACAACTTCTTTCCTGTTTTTGCACAACAAAGTATTAGGGAGTTAAACTTCACTGGAAGAACGTTTACTGATGTAAGAAAAGACGTACTAAACGCACTTGTTGAGGAAAACTATGTTGAAAACAGTGGATTTGATGGAGATCATTTGAAAAGTGATGAGGAGATTCAATATGCTTTAGATTCGGGAATTACAATGCTCACTTTGGATTGTTCAGAACATATGAATAAAGATTCTTCTATAAAAGACCAAATATTTGAACAATTTTATAACAAAAGCTTTTTTGTAAACGATATGCCCATAGAATATTCAGATAAAAACGAATTGAATAAAATTGTTTCAATTTATGCCAGTGTTATCGAAAGAGTTATAGATGTATGGAACAAATTTCCAAAGGTTAATAAAAAAGAGGTAACTTTTGAAGTTTCAGTTGACGAGACAGATGTTCCAACAGATGAAAAAACACATTTTTTGATCTCTAAATATATCTACGATGAAGGGGTAAAAATAGATACACTAGCTCCACGTTTCCCTGGGGAGTTTCAAAAAGGTATTGATTATATAGGAAATATACAAGAGTTTAAAAAGTCTCTTATCAAACAAGACAAAATAGCCAAATATTTTGGATATAGGCTTTCCATTCATTCTGGTAGCGATAAATTCTCTATTTATCCCATAATAGGTGAAGTTACTCAAGGGAATTACCACCTAAAAACATCTGGAACCAGCTATCTCGAAGCTATTAAGGTTGTAGCTCAGAAAGATCCAGAATTCTTCAAAAAAATCTGGCAAACATGTCTTGATAAAAGAGAAGAAATGGATAAATACTACCATCTTTCCTGTGACCCATTCTCAGTTCCAAAAGATTTATCTCCAACAGAATACCTACAAAACCCAGATGCAAGGCAAACCCTGCACGTTTCATATATGTTCGTTTTAAACCCTCAATACGACTTCAGAGAAAAGTTTTTTGAGATTCTTACAAAATACCAAAATGAATACCATGAAAACGTTGCGAATCATATAGAAAAACATGTGAAAGAACTTAAAATTGAAGAAACAAAATAAAAACAAAAAACTAAGAAAAAAGGAGCATTTATTAGCTAATCTTAAATAATTGCCAATAAATGCTCCTAATTGGTTAAAATCGGATTTGACAAGTAGGCGTTATTTTATTATAATTTTTTTGATTTGATATTAAGAAAGTTGCTTTCATAATAAGAAAATGAGTATCCTCAGTTCAAAAGTAAAATTATTGATTTTTCTTAAATATGTGAAAGGTTTAAAAAAACTTAAAATGCGTTTTTAGTGTTTCTAAAGAAATCATAAAAATACACTTATACAGGAGGGGTAAAGATTGAAAATAGGAATTATAGGAGCAGGTAGTGTTAGATTTTCATTGCAGTTAATAGGTGATATAGCTCAAACAGAGGAATTGGCAGATTGTGAAATATGCATGATGGATGTGAATGAACCACGATTAAATGCAACATATACATTAGCCAAAAAGTATTGTAAAGAACTTGGGTCAAATATTCAAATTGAAAAAACTATGAATTTAGAAGAGGCAATAAAGGGAGCAAGTTTCATAATAAACACCGCCTACCCTTATCCCAAAGAAATAGAAGACGGATATAAGAGATGGGAGATAGTAACAGAAATAGGTGAGAAACATGGGTACTATAGAGGAATAGACAGTCAAGAGTTTAACATGGTATCAACTTACTCTTACGTTATTTGTTCTTATCCGGATATAAAATTGGCACTTGATATTGCAGAAAAAACAGAAAAGTTAGCACCAAATGCTTGGTTAATGCAAACGGCTAACCCGGTTTTTGAAATAACTCAGATTGTCAAAAAATTAACTAAAGCCAAAATAGTAGGTTTTTGTCATGGTAGTTCTGGCGTTAATGGAATATTTAACTGTTTAAATTTACCCTCATCTAAGGTGGATTGGCAAGTTGCTGGTATCAATCATGGTATATGGTTGAATAGATTCAATTATGAAGGGAAAAATGCTTATGAATTACTTGATAAATGGGTAGAAGAGGAATCATACAAATGGGAATCAAGAGAGCCGTGGGATATACAACTATCTCCAGCTGCTATCGATATGTATAGATTTTATGGAATGATCCCAATTGGTGACACTGTTAGAAATGGAAGTTGGAAATACAACTACAATTTAGAAACGAAAAAGAAATGGTATGGAAAATTTGGGGGAATAGATAATGAAATAGAAAGGCCAAAATTTCATAATTCTCTCAGAGAGTCAAGGAAAAGGATGATCGAATTATCTAAAGAAATAGAAAAAGATCCCAATATTAAATTAACAGAAGTTTGGCCCGAAATTTTCAAAAAAGGTGTAATGAGTGGGGAACAACATGTTCCATTTATTAACGCCTTAGCTCATAATAAACAGGTAAGATTAATATTGAATGTGGAAAACAAAGGAACAATTAAAGATATCCCCGATGATATAGTTGTTGAGGTTCCTGTTTTGGTTGATAAAAGTGGCTTGCACCCGCAAACTTTAGAACCCGATCTGGACGAGAGGATTAAAGAATATTATCTGATTCCAAGAATTATGAGAATGAAAATGGCTTTAGAAGCTTACATAAAACGAGATGTGGAAATATTAAAAGAGTTTTTAATTAGGGATCCACGAACTAAATCATTCAAACAAGTTGAAGAAGTATTATCTGATATTATGAACCATCCAATCAATAAAGAATTGAAAGAATATTTTAATGTATGAGCACGTTAAAAGTTAGTATAAAAATTTGAAGTTTTTTATCTTAAATATTAGTTGGTTGAATAAACTTACTATTCTACTGGAAAAAGCTTTTTTCATTACTTTTTAACTACTAAATAAGGGAATAAACCTAGTTTTTGCTCTGTGACATATTGGTAGGAGTAAAAATTATAATTGGCAATTCCCATACTTTCATAAAATTACAAAAAAGACTTATAAAACGAAAAAATCATTTGTAGGGAATGAACTAAGGGGAATAGGGGGGACGATTTCCCAACATCATATAGTTGGCAGAAAACTTATCCCTTTTTTGTTGCCAATAGAAGATGTTCAACAAAACAGATTTTAGAGTTTATAAAGATTGTAATGATTTAACAAAAAGGAGGTGAAAAACATCAAAATATTGAGTAAATGGGTAAAAAGCATAAGTGATCAAGGAGGTGTAATTATGAACAAAAAGGTAGTGGTAGTAAGTTTGTTGATAGTCAGTTTATTAGTAACAAGTATCTTTGGTTGGAATGCTTATTCAACTCCTCAAGAATATTATCAAGAAACAGGCAAACGAATTACTGAATTCAAAGAATCACCAATACTTACTGAAAAAGTAAAACAAGGAGAATTACCACCACTAAAAGAGCGACTTCCTAAGGAACCTTTAGTTATTGTACCTGAAGAAGAAGTAGGTAAGTTTGGTGGAACATGGAGAAGAGTCTGGAAAGGACCTTCAGATCAATGGGGAGTGTACAAATTCAATGAACCACATCTTATTTATTTTAGTGCAGATGGTGGGGAATTTCTCCCTGGTGTAGCCAAAAGCTGGGAAGTTCTAGAAAATGGAAAAGTCTACATTTTTCATTTAAGAGAAGGAATGAAATGGTCTGATGGACATCCTTACACAGCAGATGACATAGTTTTTTGGGCAAATGACATAGTTGGAAACGACGAATATACAAGCGCTAAACCTGCATGGTATATGGCTGGAGGAAAAAGAGCAAAGGTAGAAAAAATCGATGACTATACCGTTAAATTTGAATTTGCAGAACCTTATAGTTTGTTTATGCTACAAGTGGCTTACAGCCAAGGATTTACTGGTGCCCCAAAACATTATCTAAAACAATTTCATCCGGATTACACACCTATGGAAGAAATAGAAAAGATTATTGAAGAAGAAAAAGGAAAGATGTATTCTTCTTGGGTAGACGTATTTGAAGATAAGTCTGACCCAATTTCAAACTTAGAACTCCCTAGTCTCTGGACATGGATACCTAAGACGGATCCAACAAGTTCATTTTATATTCTAGAAAGAAATCCTTATTATTTTGCCGTTGACATAGAAGGAAATCAATTACCATACATAGATACCGTAAGACATGAATACGTTATGGACAATGAAGTCATTCTGTTGAAAGCAATTTCTGGTGAAATTGACATGCAGTGGAGACACATTGGAATGATGGGAGCTGGTGTTGGTAATTATACCCTCTTAGCTATGAATAAGGAACGTGGAGATTATCAAATCTACAACTGGATAGCAGCCAATGGTTCTGTGAGCCAGTTAATGTTAAACACTTTTGACCATAGTGATCCTATCCTCCAAGAAATTTTTAGTGACGTGAGATTTAGACAAGCGCTGTCTCTAGGGATCAATAGAGAAGAGATAAATGAAATTTTATTTTCCGGTTTAGCTGAGCCTCGTCAAGCTTCTTTAGTAAGCGGGTCAGCTTATTACGATCCCGAATGGGAAAGTGCTTATGCGGAGTACAACCCCGAAAAAGCGAATGAGCTTTTAGATGAGATGGGGCTTGTATGGGATTCAAAGCATGAGTACAGGCTTAGACCAGATGGAAAACCTCTGCAATTTACGGTTCAAGTAGTGGGACAACCCCATGTAGACGTCTGGACTATGGTAAGAGAATACTGGAAAAATGACCTCGGCATTGAAATTGAAGTAGAAAACTTAGAAAGAAGTTTATACTATGAGAGGCTAGATGCGCATGACTTCGATGGACAAGTTTGGATGATGGATAGGGCTGCTCAACCTCTAGCTGATCCTTTCTTTGTTTTCCCAGGTGCTGCAGATATTTCTACAACTTGGTATGTAGGTTGGACAGACTGGATAAAAGCCTATATAGAAGGGGATGAACCAGAACCCGATGATATAGTACCTCCAGAACCAGTTATTGAGTTGGTTGATCTTTGGCTTGAAATACAAAAGACCACAGATGAAGAAAAATTAAAAGAATTGATGAAAGAAGTTACAAAAATACACAGAGAAAACTTATGGATGATAGGGACAGTTGGAGAAGATATTGCTCCTGTTATTGTTAAAAACAATTTCAAAAACGTAGCAAGAGAGCTTGTTACGGATGATGTGCTAAGATCTCCATTGAACACAATGCCGATGCAGTTCTATATTGATGAATAATTGTTATAGTTGTTCCCCTCAGCCTTATTGAAAAGGCTGAGGGGTACTTTAAAAAACATTTTTTAGATCAAACTTTTGAAAGTCTCTAAAATACAAATTGTTTTGGAGGTGTTTGGTACTATGCTTCAATATATAGTTAAGCGACTTCTTTTATCTATTCCTACAGTTCTTATTATAATTCTTCTTTCCTTTATTATAATGGAACTCCCCCCTGGAGATTATTTGACAACATATGAAGTGGCTCTGAGACAAAGTGGCGAAGAAGTTGACCTAGCCAAGATAGAACTCCTTAGAGAAAGATATAAGCTAGATAAACCTGTTTATGTTAGGTTTTTTTACTGGTTTGGCAACTTATTTAGAGGAGATTTTGGTTATTCAATGTTGTATGAGAAACCAGTTGCAGACCTTTTAGGAGCCCGAGTGTGGTACACTGTTTTGATATCTTCTTTGGCAACTGCGTTTGCTTGGGTAACAGGTTTCTTAATAGGGGTGTATTCTGGGACACATCAATATACTATAGGAGACTATGCGTTTACTGTTGTGGGCTACTTTGGAGTTTCTGTACCTAATTTTCTATTTGCTTTACTTTTAATGTGGGGTGCCTTCTCCGCTTTCGGATTAAGTTTAGGAGGATTATTTTCTCCTGAATATGCCTTGGCTCCATGGAGTTGGAGAAAACTATTAGACTTATTACAGCACCTTTGGATACCCGTTATTGTAACAGGGACTGCTACAATGGCCGGCCTCATTAGGGTCCTCAGAGGAAATTTGTTGGATGAAATTAACAAACCATATGTTACTGCTGCAAGAGCCCGTGGCGTTCCTGAAAATAAACTCACTTGGAAGTACCCTCTTCGGGTTGCTATTATCCCATTTTTAAGCACTGCAGGATGGACTCTTCCAAATATTATTTCTGGAGCGGTTGTTACTGGTATTGTACTCAATCTTCCAACTGTTGGTACTTTGTTGATGGATGCTTTGAAAGCTCAGGATATGTATTTGGCTGGAAGCATAATCTTAATTTTAACAATGTTTACTGTTATAGGAACGATAGTCTCTGATATTTTACTTGCTTGGGCGGATCCAAGGGCAAGACTTTCGTGAGGAAGGTGATTCAATTGTTCAATAAAAAGAAGAAATCGGAAGAAGCATATTATTATGCATCTGAAGCAAAACTAATTTGGTGGCGCTTTAAAAAGAATAAATTGGCAATTGTAGGAATGATAATATTAATTTTATTATACGTTGTAGGTATTTTTGCGGAGTTCTTCGCTCCATACGATCCTAACAAATTAAATAGTCGTTATGTATACGCACCACCTCAAAGGATAAGATTTATTAGGGACGGGCAATTAGTTAGGCCATATGTGTATGGTTACAAAATGGAAAGAGATCCCGAAACACTTCAAAGAATTTATTTAACGGACGAATCAAAAGTATATCCTGTCTCTTTTTTTGTGAAAGGAGACCCTTATAAATTATGGGGAATATGGGAATCAAATATTCATTTTATAGGAGTTGAAGAAGGTGAATTGTTCCTTTTTGGAACAGATAGAATGGGAAGGGACATGCTCTCAAGGATCATTTATGGTGCAAGAATATCAACAACTATAGGACTTGTGGGGGTTTTCTTGAGTCTAGTAATTGGTGTGGTTTTAGGTGGAATATCTGGTTATTATGGTGGAAAGGTAGATTTTACTATTCAAAGGTTAATAGAGGTGGTAAGAAGTATACCAGATATTCCATTATGGATGGCACTCGCTGCAGCTTTGCCTAGATACATGTCGCAAATACAAAGATATTTCGCTATAACAGTTATTCTTTCATTAAGAGGGTGGACCGATTTAGCAAGGGTTGTCAGAAGTAGATTTGTTACTTTAAGAGAAGAAGATTTTGTTATTGCTGCGAAGTTAGCCGGTGCAAAAGAATCTCGTATCATCTTTAGACATATGCTACCTTCCTTAACGAGCCATATGATAGTTTCTATCACTCTTTCAATTCCCGGTATGATCCTGGGAGAAACAGGACTTAGTTTCTTAGGATTAGGCTTACAATCACCAACAATAAGCTGGGGAGTTTTGCTTCAAGAAGCCCAAAATATCAGAACTGTTGCCTTACAACCTTGGTTAATGCTCCCTGCTTTATTTGTTATTATAACGGTTCTTTGCTTTAACTTTGTTGGTGATGGCTTAAGAGATGCTGCCGATCCTTATCATACATAATTAAGAATATAGAGAATGATAGGAGGAATAAGATGGAAAGTGAAAATATCCTTGATATAAAAGATTTAAATGTTTCTTTTAATTTACCTGAAGGTACGGTTAAGGTTTTAGATGGAATAAATTTTACTGTTAGAAAGGATGAAGTGTTTGGCATTGTGGGTGAATCAGGTTGCGGTAAAAGTGTAACCGCTTCTTCTATTTTACAACTTTTACCTAAGAATACTCAAAGATCTGGGGAAATTCTACTCCATACGGAAAATGGAATAATAAACATAACAAGTTTAATGCCAACTGATGAAAGAATGCGACAAATAAGGGGTAACGATATAGCTATGATATTTCAAGAACCCGCCGCATCTTTTTCACCAGTTTATACCATTGGAGAACAGATGATAGAAAATATCATACTGCACAAAACCCTTTCAGAAAAGGAAGCAAAAGAGATAGCTTTAGAAACGATAGAAAAAGTTAAAATTCCAGATCCAAAAAAAATTATAAATTCCTACCCTTTTGAACTATCAGGTGGGATGCTTCAACGATGCATGATAGCTTTAGCCCTTTCATGTAATCCTATGATATTAATAGCAGATGAACCAACCACCGCATTGGACGTTACTATCCAAGCCCAAATACTATATTTAATGAAGGAATTACAAAAAGAATTTGAAAGCTCAATTATTTTTATAACGCATGATTTAGGGGTTATTGCCCAGATGGCTGATCGAGTTGCAGTTATGTATTTGGGAAAAATTGTTGAAGAAGGAACTGTTTATGATATTTTCAACAACCCCCTTCATCCATATACAAGAGCACTAATGACTTCTATACCAAAAATTGGAATAAAAAAGACACGATTAGAAGCAATAAAAGGTATCGTTCCTGATCCTTTCAACAAACCTAAAGGCTGTAGCTTTCATAACAGATGTCCTAATTACATAACAGGAGTGTGTGATGAGAAAGAGCCAAAAAATATCCCCTTTTCTAAAGATCACACCGTTGCATGTTTTTTGTATGGAGGGAAAAACGATGAATGAGAAAACTATTAGCAATAAAGTCCTTCTTGAAGTATCAAATTTAAAAAAGTATTACCCAATAAAAAGAGGGATTTTTTCAAAAATTGTTGGACATGTGAAGGCTGTGGATGATGTAAGTTTTTCGATCAAAAAAGGAGAAACCCTCTCACTTGTAGGAGAATCCGGGTGTGGGAAAACTACAATTGCAAAAACTATTTTAAAAGCCCTTGAACCAACGGAAGGAAATATCTTTCTTCATGTTAACGGAGAAAAAATAGATGTATCCAATATAAGCAAAAAAGATGAAAAGCTATTAAGGAAATCTGCTCAAATGGTGTTTCAAAATCCTTTTACATCTCTAAACCCTCGAATGAAAGTAAGAGATATTATAGGTGAACCTCTACAAGTAAATAAAATAGCAAAAGGAAAAAAACTTCAAGAAGAAGTTGAAAAATTAATGGAAACAGTAGGATTAAGGAAAGAATATTTAATAAGATACCCCCATGCATTTAGTGGGGGCCAAAGACAAAGAATAGTTATAGCAAGAGCGTTAGCTCTAAGGCCTGAATTAGTTGTACTTGATGAACCGGTAGCAGCTTTAGATGTATCCATAAGAGCACAGATTTTGAATCTTTTAATGGATTTGCAAGAACAGTTTAATTTGACATATCTTTTCATTTCTCATGACTTAAGCGTTGTTGAACATATAAGTGATAGAGTCGCGGTTATGTATTTAGGCAAGATTGTTGAATTAGCAGATTCTAAAGAAATTTTTGAAGATCCCAAACATCCATATACAGAAAAGCTTTTGGAAGCTGTTCCAATTCCGGATCCAAAAAAAAGAGCTGAACAATTGAAACCTTTGGAAGGAGAAGTTCCTGATCCTGCTAATCCTCCAAAAGGGTGCTATTTTCATCAACGTTGTCCTTATGCTCAAGATATATGCAAAAAAGAATATCCCCCTCTAAAAAATTTAGGAAACGGGGAAAATGAACATTTAGTTGCGTGCCATTTTGCTTCTCAACTCTCTTTAAAAGGTTTAAAAGTTTATTGAAGGTATTAAAAGGTAGTTACAATGCATGTTTTAGAGTTTCTAAAAGCTGCAAAAGATGGCAAAATAAGGAGGTTTTAATCTATGTTAGATAAAGAAACATATGAAAAAGTCAAAAATAAAAGTTTGGAACTTTTTGAGAAAGCTGGTATCGCTCTAAGAGAAGATGAAAAGGAAAACATCGAAATCGTTGATGGAGGATTAGAAAATATCGAAGAACTAGGTCTTGAAATTGTTACCTATGTAAATACTGATAGATACTGTGCTAAAGAAATGGTTCTTTTACCTAATCAAACATGTCCTGAACACAAGCATCCGCCTCATGATGGAGATATTGGAAAAGAAGAAACCTTCAGGTGTAGATATGGTAAAGTATTTCTTTTCGTTGAGGGCGAAAAGAACACTTGGCATGTGCAACCACCAAATGAATATTTCACAGCATCGCATGAAATAATTTTAAACCCAGCAGAGCAATACACCATACCTCCAAATACCTTACATTGGTTCAAGGCTGGAGAAGAAGGTGCCGTTATTTCTGAATTTTCTTCTTACAGTGACGATGCAACTGATATATTCACAGATCCAAACTTTAAAAGAGTATAATTTAAAAATATTTTTTCAAAATTAGTTAATATAATATATTTATTGTTATTGTAAATAATTATGGAACTAAATACAGGCTTGAGGTGAGGTACAAATGGAATTTATCATGAGATGGTTTGGAGAAGGAGATGACAGTGTATCGCTTTCACAAATAAAGCAAATACCTGTTATATCTGGAATAGCTGGAACTTTAGATGAAATTCCTGTTGGAGAAGTTTGGCCTCTTGACAAAATTGAAAATTTAAAAAATAAAGTAAATAAGGAAGGTTTAAAATTAGAAGTAATTGAAAGTGTAAATATCCATGAAGACATAAAAGCAGGTCTTGCAACGAGAGACCATTATATAGACAATTATATAAAGACTATACAAAATTTAAGTAAAATAGGAATCAAAATCATCTGTTATAACTTCATGCCGATTTTTGATTGGATAAGAACAGACTTATATTACAAATTAAACGACGGATCAACAACTATGGCCTATTTTGATGAAAAGATTAAAGATATAACTCCTGAACAACTCATTGATGAATTTAAGCGTAATTCAGCTGGGTTTTCGTTACCTGGATGGGAAAACGAAAAATTAAAGGACATAGAAAAACTTTTTGAAATTTTTAAAGATGTTAATGAGGAGAGGCTTTTTAAGAATTTAGAATATTTTCTTAAGGCTGTAATACCTGAATGTGAAAAATTAAATATAAAATTAGCAATACATCCTGATGATCCTCCTTGGCCTATCTTCGGTTTACCTCGGATAGTTAGCACAAAAGAGCAACTTGAAAGAATAGTGAAATGCATTGATAGCCCTTCCAACACATTAGCCATTTGTACAGGTTCTTTAGGTGCAAGGGAAGATAACAACATCCCACAAATAATTAGGCATTTTGGAGAGAAAGATAAAATTTCTTTTGTACATGTTAGGAACATCAAAAGAATCGGAAATAAAAGATTTTTCGAAACTTCACACATGTCTAAAGAAGGAACCTTAGATATGATTGAAATTCTTAAAGCTTTGTACGAAATAAATTTTAATGGATATCTAAGACCTGATCATGGAAGAAACATATGGAATGAGAAAGCAAGACCCGGATATGGCCTATACGATAGGGCACTAGGGGTAAGCTATCTATACGGCATGTGGGAAACATTAAATAAAATTAAATAATATAGAAAGGAGAGAAAAAGGATGAATTTGAAAGATAAAGTTGCAGTAATTACTGGTGGTGGTGGAATATTGTGCAGTACAATAGCGAAAGGCCTAGCAAAAGAAGGAGTAAAAACAGCATTATTGGATATATCAGAAGAAAAAGCAAAAGCTGTAAAAGATGAAATAATTGGGAAAGGCGGAGATGCTTTAGCTATCAAATGCGATGTACTAAAAAAAGAACAAGTCGAAAAAGCAAAAGAGATAGTGATTAATAAATATGGTAGATGTGATATTTTGATAAACGGTGCAGGAGGGAATCATCCTAAAGGAACTACCACAAAAGAAATTTTTGAATTAACTGATTTGGGAAAAGAAGATTTGACCACTTTTTTTGATTTGGAGCAAAACGGATTTGAGTTTGTATTTAATCTCAATTTTTTAAGTGCTTTTATCGTATCTCAAGTTTTTTTAGAGGAAATGGTAAAGCTTGAAAACTCCACAGTAATTAATATATCCTCTATGAGCGCTTTTTCGCCGATGACAAAAGTTGCAGCATACAGTGCAGCAAAAGCTGCGGTAAGTAATTTCACTGCTTGGTTAGCTGTCCATTTTGCAAAGGTAGGAGTAAGAGTAAATGCAATAGCTCCTGGTTTCTTCTTAACAGAACAAAATAAGAACTTACTATTAGATAAGGAAGGAAAACCTACCGAAAGGCATCAAAAAATAATCAACAACACACCAATGGGAAGACTAGGTAAGCCTGAAGAACTTATAGGAACAATTAAATGGTTATGTAATGAAGAAGATTCTGGATTTGTTACCGGTACTGTTATTCCAATAGATGGAGGATTTTTAGCTTATTCTGGTGTTTAGTAATTTTGATTTTTTAGTAAAATAAAAAATTTGTAGTTATTAATAGATTTTATAACTACTATGGTCCAAAAGTCAAAAAAGAGTGTAAAGTAATAAATAAAAAGGTCAGGAACGATAAAATTTTGAGGAGGATTCCATGGATAAATTAAAAGTGATGGAGCAAATTATAAATGTTGGAATAATTGCTGTAGTAAGAGCTGATTCTCCTGAAGAAGCATTGAAAATTGCCGACGCTGTTAAAAAAGGTGGCATCGAGGCTATTGAGATTACGATGACTGTTCCAGGAGCGAATGATGTTATCAAGGAGCTGAAAAAGGAATATTCAAAAGGAGAAATTCTTATAGGTGCGGGAACTGTTCTTGATCCAGAAACAACGAGAATTGCTATGTTAGCTGGAGCCGAATTTTTTGTAAGTCCATATCTAAACAAAGAGATGGTAAAAATATGCAATAGGTATCAAAAAGTTTCTATGGCTGGGGCAATGTCAATAAAAGAAGTGGTAGAAGCTATGGAAGTTGGTGCTGATTTTGTTAAATTCTTTCCAGGTAGTGCTTTTGGTCCTTCAATAGTCAAAGCAATTAAAGGACCTCTTCCTCAAGCACCGATAGTCCCTACAGGCGGTGTTAGTCTCGAAAATGTAGGAGATTGGATAAAGGCCGGCTGTGCCGCAGTTGGCGTTGGAGGAGAATTGACAAAAGGCGCAAAGTCGGGAGACTATGAACTTGTCCAGGAAACAGCTAAAAAATTTGTTGAAGCTATAGCAATGGCAAGATAATTTTTAAGAATACAAAATATATTTGAAAGGAGATATTGTAATGGCTAATAAAATTGTTACTTTTGGTGAAATTATGATGAGGCTTTCTCCCCCAAATTATTATAGATTTGTTCAAACAGATTCTTTTGATGTAACTTACGGTGGTGCTGAAGCCAACGTTGCTGCTTCTCTTGCCAATTATGGAGAAAATGTTTATTTTGTGTCAAAAGTTCCAGACAACCCGATAGGGCAATCGGCAATAAATCACCTAAGACGATATGGGGTAAAAACTGATTATATAATTCAAGGCGGAGAAAGATTAGGTATTTATTTTCATGAATTTGGAGCATCTCAAAGACCTTCTTTAGTCATTTATGATAGAAAATACTCATCTTTTGCAGAATCTCAACCTACAGAATACCCATGGGATAAGATTTTAGATGAGGCAAAGTGGTTTCATTTTACAGGGATAACACCTGCCGTGAGCGAGAATGCGGCACAGGCATGCCTGGATGCGGTGAAAACAGCAAAAAATAAAGGAATTATTGTTAGTTGTGATTTAAATTATCGGAAAAAACTGTGGTCATCTGAAAAAGCCAACGAAGTGATGTCAGAACTTATGAAATATGTCGATGTACTTATAGCGAATGAGGAAGCTGCTGAAAAGGTATTTAATATAAAAGCTAAAGATTCTGATGTATCCCAAGGAAATCTACAATTAGACGGTTATAAAAATTTAGCCAAACAAATTTCTGAAAGGTTTGATTTGAAAGGAATCGCTATAACACTCAGAGAAAGCTTTTCTGCTTTTGATAATGGTTGGGCAGGTCTATATTATGATGGCAGCAAATTTTATTGCTCCAAAAAATATCAAATCCTCATAGTTGATAGAGTAGGGGGAGGAGATTCCTTTGCCGGTGGGTTAATATACGCTTTAATAAACAATTATCCTCATCAAGAAGTAATAGAATTTGCTACAGCTGCCTCATGTCTGAAGCATTCTATAATCGGAGATTTTAACCACGTTACATTAGAAGAAGTGAAAACTCTAACAAAAGGAGATTCCACAGGTAGGATTCAAAGATAGATAAAAATGCCATCAAATAAAACTACAAAATCGAAAGGGGTTCAAAGTTCTTTTAATTATTAAAATTTGTGATATAATGAAATTCGGTATTTTACAGATAGGAAGGTGAAAATCTATTCAAACTATCAGAAAAGTTTTAGAAGTATTAGATTATATAGTCTATTCACCAAAACCAGTTTATGCAACAGAAATTGCAAGAGAGTTTGATATGTCTATATCTAATGCGTATAAGTACTTAGATGATTTGCACAAAGGAGGCTTGTTGTCAAAGAATAGCGATAAATCATATTTCCCGAGTTTCAAGCTTGTGGAGTATGGGAGTATTATTTTAAAAAAAATAAATCTAAGGGAGATTGCACATCCCCACTTAGTTGATTTAATGGTAAAAACAGGTCAAACAGTTCATTTGGCTATTAAAGAAGGATATGAAGGTATTTATGTAGAAAAGATAGAAGGTCCTAATTCTTTACCAATGATGTCAAGAATTGGTATGAAGATAAACCTTTATGCAACAGCATTTGGAAAAGCTATTTTGGCTCATTTACCTGAAGAAGAGATAGAAGAATATCTAGAAAATGTGGAGTTGAAAAAAAGGGGTAAAAACACAATTACTGATCCCAACAAATTGAAAAATGAACTTAAAAAAATAAGAGAAAGAGGATACGCAATTGATAACGAAGAAAATGAAATTGGGATCTATTGTATGGGGGCTCCTATTTTTAACTACGATAAAAAAGTTATGGCGGGTGTAAGTATTTCGATGAGTGCCTCTCGAGCCGAAGAAGAGAAAGTAGATGAATATATTCGTTATGTTAAGGAATGTGCCAAAAATATTTCCAAGTTGTTGGGGCATAAAGATTAAGGTTTTTCATGGCATTTCTCTAAAAGGCTCAACGATAATGGTTTCATAATTTTTATACAGCCACATTCCTGGCTTTGCTCCTTTTGGTTTCCATACGTTTTTTCTTTGAGTGTAATCAACCGCTACATTGGAGGACATTTTTGCTTTAGAAAATGTTGCAGCAACTCTTGCTGCGTAATCTATTACTTCTTCTGGTATTTCTTTACCAGAAGATTTTATTATTGTATGAGAGCCTGGGATCTCATGTGTATGAAGCCATATATCGGCTTGTGCTGCGGATCTTGTTAATTCATCGTTTTGTTTGTTATTTTTCCCAACTAGTATTTCAAAGCCTTTGTAATTAAATTTCCTAAAAGTTGTTTTTACTTTTCTTTCCCTTTTAGATTTTTTGTTTTCACTTATCAGCCCTATATTTTTCATTTCTTCTTTTATCTCTATTAAGGTTTCAATTTCTTCTGCGGAAGAGATTGTTTCAAATAACTGATTGTAATATTCAAGTTCGTTATTCACTTTTTTTATTCTTTTTTTAGCATGTTCAACTCTTGACTTTGCTCTTTTTATATTTTTGTACAATTTTTCCAGGTTTTGTGTTGGTGATAAAAGTGGGTCTATTTCAATTGTGACCTCCTCACCGGTATTCCAATCGGTTACTGTAAAGTATCTTTCACCTTTTTTTATTTTGTAGAGATAAGTTTGAAGAAGCTCTCCTCGTTTTTCAAAATCTTTTAGACCTTTTTCTTCATTTAAATCTTGTAATATTTGTTCTTTGGCTTTTTCTAGTCTATCAATTTCACTTTTTACCCTTTTTTCCAAATCCCTTTTTATTTCCAATAATCGTGATTGATTAGCCCTTTCTTGCAAGACTTTGAGCAACGCTTCTGATGGCTTTAATTCCTCGTATTCAAAATTATTGGGAGTTATTGCAGAGAAATCATATGAGTTCCCCTCTTTGAAGTAAAAAAGATAAGGCTCTTTGAGGTCTTGCACGGCTCTTTGGATCCCTATTTCTTTCAAAAACCCTATTGATTTTTTAGAAAACCCCATCAATCTATCATAATCAATATTTTCAATATTTTCTAAGTCTTCTTTCAATATATTTGTTTGAGAATCATCGTAGTAAGGTAGGTATTTAACCCCTGGAATTATGGGTCTAAATTCATCATAAACCCTTTTTAAAGATTCTTCTACTTTATTATCTTCGTTAACGAGTATTAAGTTGGAATTTCTTCCCATTAATTCGAAAAATAGCTTATATTTTCGCATAGTGGAAGTTTCTTGATCGTAGCTTTCAATTTCAAAGTAACCTATCCTATCTAAACCTAACTGCTCAACATTTACCACCCTTCCGTTTCTTATTTTTTTTCTTAAAAACTGTGAAAAGTTCGCTGGTTGTATTGGTACGTTTGGTTTTTGAGAAAGTAAAATAACATAGGAAGGGCTTTTTAACGAAAGAAGCACAAAACTTTGAGAGAACTGAATTAACACTTGGGATTTGATAGGTTGATATATATTTTTTATTCTATCCCCCACAATGTTGTCTTTTATTTCTTTTAATACTTTATGTAATACCAAACCATCAAAAGGCAAGTAAGACACCTCGTTTTATTTAAAATATAGCGCCCCTTCACCCCGCTGCCCGCCCATAATCTTTAAGGGGCTTTGCCCCTTAAGAACCCCAAATTCGCATAACATCGTTTGCGTAGCAAACGAGATTTTGGAAAACATTTCTAAAGCATTGCAAACAAACCATTTTGCACAAATCAGCAACAAGCGTTTTGCATAAAACGGCAAAAGCTAAGCAAATGAGATTAGGAAAGTTATTCAAAAACATTACGAAAAAAGACCTTTTTGCACAAGGCTGCAATAAGAACACAAAAGAGGCAAAAGAACCTTTGCCTCTTTTGTATTTTGTAAAAATCTATGAAATTGAAATTCTACGCTGCTGAGCTTTTCTTTCCTCTATCCATAAAACCAACTATCAAAGAAATAATACCAACGATGATGTCTATCCAGGCATGCCATGTTGGCATAGTTGCAACACTAAACCCAGCAATAGCCATTATCACAAGGTAAATTCCAACAACTATCAACCATGGTTTAGACATACTATCCCCTCCTTATGCAATCAACTTTAGACAAAATTAGTCGATAAATTTAAAGGAAAAATAGTGTGAAAATAAAAGTTGAATAAATTTATCAGCTTAAACACTAAGAAAATGATAAGATATATATGTTACAATTATAAAAACATTTAAATAATTTTATTTTAACAACAAAAATTATTATACTTTTAAAGTCTTCTTATTTGTGATACAATATCAAAGTACGGTAAAAATGCAAATCTGCTCTCATTATGCAAGGAGGTTCACCTGTGAGAAACAATAATAAAGCACGATTATTGTTATTAATATTTATTTTGTCTGGGATTTATTCTTTAGCTTCTACCGTCCTAATTTTAAATTCTTATAATCCTGGTTTATCTTGGTCAGATATAGAATTAGAAGGAATATATTCAGTTTTAAAAGATGAAGAAAATATAAATATATACGTTGAATATCTTGATAGTAAAAGGTTTGGCGATGATAATAGTTTAAACATATTCAAAGAGTACTTTGAAAAAAAATTTAGTAATTTTACTTTTGATGTCGTTATCGCTCTGGATAACAATGCTTTTGATTTTGTTTTATCAAATTATGAATCACTTTTTTTGGGAACTCCTATTGTTTATGCTGGGATCAATTACTATCAAGAATACGATTTGAATAACTTAGAATTTCTAAGTGGCATTGTGGAGACTCATGATATAAAAGAAACATTAGAGTTAGCACTAAATCTTCATCCATATACAGAGAATGTTTATGTAGTTGTTGATAATCAGACTAAAACTGGGGAACTTTTCAAGCAAGAAGTGGAGAATGATGTAATGCCTGAATTTCAGGGTATTAATTTTATCTTTCTAACTGATTCTCTTGATCAAATAAAAGAAGAGCTTGATACACCTTCGCAAAACTCAATAGCGCTTCTTTTAGCTTTTAGTAAGGATATTTATGGAAATTTTTATGATTATACCCAAGTAGAAGATTATATGGGACAATTTGATAAGCTTCCTATTTATACTACCTCAAGCGCGTATATGGGCAACAACGTTGTAGGAGGTAAAATTACCAGTGCATACGATCAAGGGCGCAAAGCCGGGGAAATAGCAATAGACTTATTAAGCGGAGCTGATATTAAAGAGTTACCAAGAATTTATTTCCCGGATAATAAATACGTTTTTAACTTTCCTGCATTGGAAAGATTTGGTATTTCGATTAGAAGCCTACCAGCAGATTCAACAATCCAGAACAAACCACCTTCTTTTTATGAAAATTACCCTGTGATTTTTTGGATAATAATGATTCTAGTGCCTTTTTCTATTGTATTTATATATGTTCTAAGAGAAGAAAATTTAAAGCTTCACTCTCTTTTGACTGAATTAAATGAGGCAAAGGAAGAGGCTCAAAGTTATAATGAAGAGCTTACAGCAGCAAATGAACAATTAACTTCCTACAACGAAGTGTTGATATCACAAAATGAGGAAATAGAAAGTAATTATCAAGAGATAGAACAACTGAATAATAAAATAATTCATCTGTTGGAAATTATATCCGAAGTTGGAAATGAAGAGGTAAAAATAGAAGATTTCTTTCAGAAATTTTTAAATACTTTGATCATAGAAATTCCAGAAGCTGATTATGGTAGTGTTTCTATAATAGAGGAAGATAGTTGGAGATTCTTAGCCGCTTTGGGTCATGATATTAATGGTTTAAAAAGTTTAAATCTTAAAAAAAGTTATGCTTTTATTGCTGAAGAATCTACTGTACTTGATAACATAATTTCATTGGATGAAGAAAGGATGACTGAAGATGTAGCAAACTTAATGTACAAATTTACCAAACCAATAAAATCCACACTGCTGAAAGCCATAAAAATAGATGAAAATAGGTATTTAGATATTTCACTTGATATTAAAAAAGGTAGCGATGAAAATTTTTCCGAAGAATCGGTAAGATTTTTTGATTCCTTATTAAATGTAGCAAGAATGTTTTTTGTCAATAGAATAAGAACGCAAGAGGTAAAAAATGCTTATGCAACCTTTTCAAGCAAGCTGTCTATATTAGCAGAATCACACGATGAAAACAGCAAGAAACATATCTACCGTGTAAGTGAATTATCTGCATTTTTTGCAGAAAAATTAGGTTTCCCCAAAGAACACGTTGAAAAAATAAGAGATTTTTCTCCACTTCACGATGTGGGGAAACTTTTTATTCCTGCCGAGATTCTTAATAAACCTGGTAAACTTAATGAACAAGAATGGGAAGAAGTGAGGAAACATCCACTATATGCCGATAATTTGTTGGATGATCCATATTTTGAAACAGCAAGAAAAATTGCCCTTTACCATCACGAACATTACGATGGCTCTGGGTATCCCTTTAGATTAAGGGGTGAGCTGATTCCCATTGAGGCTCAGATCGTTGGCTTGGTAGATGTATACGATGCATTAAGATCAAAAAGAAGTTATAAAGCAGCTTTTTCACATAGGGAAGCCATTGACATATTGTTAAATGGGGATCACAGGACAAAACCAGATCATTTTAACCCAAGACTCTTAGAAATATTGAAAAGATACGAAAAAGAAATAGAGGAAATGTATAAAAAATATGAAGAATAAAAAACAAATTTTAATTGGAGGCCCTAAAATGGAAAACTCAAAAATAGACTCAAAAACAAAAAAACATTTATTAAATTTCCAAAAGGCTGAGTTAACGGAACATATGATTTATAAGAGATTAGCTGATTCTACTAAAGATACTAAAAATAAAAAAGTCCTAGAAAGCATAGCAAACGAAGAGTTAAAACACCACGATTTTTGGAAAAGTTATACGAACGAAGATGTGAAACCAAATTACATAAAAGTCTTGTTCTATTTCATTCTTTCTAAAATACTTGGGTTAACCTTCAGTTTGAAGCTCATGGAAAATGGTGAAGAAAGGGCTCAGATTTCCTATGAGGATATTTCCAGTGTAGTCCCCGAAGCAAAACAAATTGAAGAAGAAGAAGATAAGCATGAACGAGAACTTTTAGGAATGATAGAAGAAGAAAGACTGAATTACGTGGGGTCGATTGTGCTTGGTTTAAACGATGCGTTAGTCGAATTGACTGGTGCATTAGCAGGTTTGACTTTTGCCCTTCAAAACGGAATAATAATAGCTACATCTGGATTAATAACTGGGATAGCCGCATCATTGTCAATGGCGGCATCCGAGTATCTATCAAAAAGAGCCGAAAACGATGAAAGAGCATTAAAATCAGCAGCTTACACAGGAATCGCATATATAATCACGGTATTTTTTTTAATCCTTCCTTATTTGTTAATGCCCAATAATTATTTTTTAAGTTTAATTATAACTTTACTAACAGCTGTTATAATAATATTGATTTTCAATTTTTATATTTCTGTTGCCAAAGATTTAAGCTTCAAAAGTAGATTTCTTGAAATGGCGGGTATAAGTTTGGGTGTTGCAGGATTAACGTTTTTTATAGGTTTCCTAGTTAGAATCACCTTGGGCGTTTCAATTTAATTCGATACATATTTTAAAGGGGGAGTTTGCATTGAAAAGAATCAGTACCAAGATTATTTTATCTTCTGCTTTGTTAGTGATTGCAGTGGTAACCGTTATAAGTCTTGTATCAATTTTCAGATCCACTGCTCTTTTAGAAGAATATTCACTAAACGGAGTGGAAAATTTAACTGCGAGCGTTGCATCTGATCTAGGTTCACAAATAAGTATTATTGAAATAGTAGTGGATAATTATAGCGATTCTGCCTTTTTGGGATTTGATCCTTTTATAGCGAGTTTTTCAAATGCTGAAGTGATAAAGTTTTTAGATAGAGCTAAGGATGTACCCCAAAATTTTTCGCAAAAAATAGAAGGTAATGCAACTTCTTTTATAGTTTTCAATCCAGATATGTTAAGGACAAAAGAATTGTATTCCCTTTACTACATTGAGGGTGAAGATAAAAGTTTAGAAAATGAATATATAAAATTAGACGATACTTTTAACCCAGAAAATAAAAAATATCAGTGGTTTTTTGAAGCAAGAGACAAAGGTGAAGGTGTTTGGACCGATATATACTTTGATGAATATTTACAGACAAATGTAATCACTTATTCTGTTCCTTATTACGATCCAGAAGATGGAACTTTTGTTGGTGTTGCTGGGATGAGTTTTCCCTTGGAATATTTTGCCAACCTCATTCAAAAAGATTTAGGATACCAAAAAGCATATGCGTACTTAGTGGATGATAATTTTAATGTAATTTTCCATCCTCTTTATGACTCTGGAAAGAGTATAGAAGATGAAATAACGGATTACTTAGAAACCATAAGCTCAAGTACAGAAGGGACTTTTGTAGAAAGATTAAATGGTGAAGGGTTCTTAACGAGTTATTCTAAGCTATCCAATGGCTGGATTTTGTTCCTAAATTTACCCGAGAGTGAAATATACAGTGAGATAAATAGTTTAACGCTTCTTATAATCCTAATAACCGTTGTGGGAGTTGTTATAGCAATTGTAGTTGCCTACTTTGTTGGAAAAGGTATCTCAAAACCAATAAAAGATTTTTCAAACGTATTATTGAAATTCGGAGAAGGGAATTTGGATGTAGAATTCGAAAGTAAATCCAAAGACGAAGTGGGAGAAATGGCTAAATCGTTTAGTAAGATGCGAGATAACTTAAAAGAAACGATTGAAAGTATAAAAGATGTTTCTGAAAGAGTTGAAACATCTTCAAAGGAATTAAAAGAAGCCTCACAAAAATTCAAAAAGTCGGCAGAAGAAGTTCTCGACGAAGCAAAAAATATAGAGTTAATTTCGGAAGATAGTGCCTCATCTGTCGAAGAGATCACATCCGGTATTGAAGAAATTGCCTCTTCAGCACAAAGTTTATCTTCTGCTGCACAAGAGTTATCCAATTCAGCTGAAATGACACAAAGCCAAGCTAACAAAGGAATGAAAAGTATTCACAATATAGTAAAGAAAATAGAAGTTGGTGTAGAGCAATCCAAAGAAGCAGAAGAAAATGTTTCAAAACTTTTGGAAAAAGCAGAAAATATTGGAAATATTATTCAAACTATAAATTCCATAACTGAACAGACGAATCTGTTAGCACTGAACGCAGCAATAGAAGCAGCAAGAGCGGGAGAAGCGGGAAGAGGATTTGCCGTTGTAGCCGATGAAATAAGAAAATTAGCAGAAGAAAGCGGTAAAGCAACGGACGAAATCGGCAACATTTTAGAGGATCTGAAAAAAAGTACCAACAATGTAAACGACGTAACCAATAAAACCGTAAATACTATTGCAGAAATAAACGATGAAGCCCTCAAGGTTCGAGAACAATTTGAAGGCATATTAAATGAGATAAATGGAATGATTTCAGGGGTGGAAAACGTAACTGCTAGTTCGCAAGAACAAAGTGCAAGTACGCAAGAAATGAGTTCTTCAATGGAAAGAATAGCTAGAACAGTGAATGAAACCAGCGAAAAAATTAAAGAAATTAAGATGTTGATGCAAAATCAGTCTGAAAACGCTGGCTCACTTAGTGAAAGAGCTCAAGAGTTAGAAAAACTTTCTCAAAATCTCAATTCAGCCATTTCAAAATTCAAAATGAGTGTTGAATAATAGGGAGGAAATAAAATAAAGAAGTTATCAATTATCCTCATCTTTTTGATTATAATTGCTTTATTCACCTTTGGAGAAACAATTATAAGGATAAAAAGTCCTTTAGCTGTTTATACTGAAATCTATGAAACGGTACCTTTTTATCGATTTGTAAACTCCACTGAAGGGATAGGGCAAGATTATATCAAAGAATTACTTTCAACGACATTAGAATCTACGAATACAAACATTCAAAATTTTTTAAATGCTCCGATGGTATTTTATTCGGAAAAAGACTATTCGTTTGGCGAATTATTTAATCCTAATTATTTTAACCTTCTATCTGACATGATAATTAATTCGAAAAGTATCGCTATATACTCTACCGAAGATGAAGTTTTTAACGAAATTTTTACAAAGATCTTTAGTGCTAATAAAGTAAGCAATGACCTATACACCTTAGAAGAAAGAAGTTTTGCTGTTCAAAAAAATGAAGACGGTATCTTTTTGAATATGGAACCGACGCCCTATGATAACAATTCAAATGCTTTAGTATCGGGGTCTCTAGAAAATGTTTTAAATGAAAATAACCTTTGGGATTTTTACGTTACCGTTGATTCGAGAACCTTAAAGGCAACATTTGAGTCTAAAGATTACAGAGGTGCCCAGAAAAATTTTGATTTGACACTTTTGGAAAACAAGAAATTGTTTGGAGAAGTTTTGAACATACAAAAGTTAGACAAAACCAATTTCCCATCGTATTTTGAAAATTTTTTAACCCCTTTGGACGATGAAAGCAAAAATGTTATAGGATTTATAGTCAATAGTATCAAAGAAGAGGAGTTTATAGCCGTTAGTTCACAAAGTATAAGTAATAATGAGCTTAACTTATTCTTTGAAGCATCGATTGATACTTATAAACTCAGAGAATTTGCAGAAGCAAGAAATATGGAAGAAGGAAATATTGGAACTTACAATTATTATCTTTGGTCTAATCAAAGTGTGGAAAACCAAGTTTACCTTTATTTTATAGAAGATGAATTGATATTTTCAAACGTTTTACCCGATAAGATGAATGTGTATTTGTCAGAAATACAACGATTCAAAAACACTAAATATTATGAAGAAATTGAAAGAAAAGAAAGTCTCAACAGTCTGTTAATTTTAGATATTTCAAATTATTTATCAGTAAATTTTTATAGTTCGTTAGATAGTTGGGTAATAAAAGAAGAATACGATAATAACGGTTTGTATACAATAGAAATAAAAATAAGATAAAAATTATAGCTAAGAAATTTTGATTCGAAAGGAGTGCATTATTTATGCTTTTTGGACTTATAGACAAGAATAAAAGTTTACTAAAAAAATATTCAAAAATCGCAAATAAAATAAACGAACTAGAAGAAAGTATGAAATCTCTAAGTGATACTGAATTACCTGGAAAGACTCTCGAATTTAAAAACAGGTTAAAACAAGGTGAGAGTTTGGACGATATCTTACCCGAAGCCTTTGCTGTCGTACGAGAAGCCTCACAAAGAACGATAGGGATGCGGCATTTCGATGTACAGTTAATGGGAGGCATCGCTTTACATGAGGGTAAGATAACCGAAATGAAAACAGGGGAAGGAAAGACCTTAGTTGCAACACTTCCTATATATCTAAATGCCCTAACAGAAGAAAATGTTCATTTGGCTACCCACAACGATTACTTGGCTAAAAGAGATGCGAATTGGATGGGACCGGTTTATGAGTATCTAGGTTTGAGCGTGGGATACATTCAAGCCAACATGGACAAAGAAGATAGAAAAAAAGCTTATCAAGCTGATATAACTTACGGAACTGCCAATGAATTTGGATTTGATTATTTAAGGGACAATTTAGTTTACGAAAAGAACGACAAAGTACAAAGAGGCCATTACTTTACAATAGTTGATGAAGCTGATTCGATTTTGATAGATGAAGCGAGAACCCCGTTAATAATTTCAGGACCTTCGGATACTCCTTCCGAACTGTACAGAAGATTTGCCTCTTTAGCAAAGAGATTCATAGTTGAAAAAGATTACACTATAGATGAAAAGCAAAAGACTTTAGCATTAACTGAAGAAGGTATAAATAAAGCAGAAAAACTGTTATCTGTGGATAATTTATACGATCCTAGCAACATTAAGTATTTGTTCCACCTTTTGAATGCTTTAAAGGCGATAAATTTTTTCAAAAGAGATAAAGATTACATCGTTCGTGATGGAGAAGTTGTCATCGTCGATGAATTTACTGGAAGATTGTTACCGGGAAGAAGGTACTCGGAAGGATTGCACCAGGCTATAGAAGCAAAAGAAGGAGTAAAAATCAAAGAAGAAAGCGTAACTTTTGCTACAATAACTTTCCAAAATTATTTTAGAATGTATGAAAAATTATCAGGTATGACCGGAACTGCAAAAACTGAGGAAGATGAGTTTAAAGCGATCTACAACACAGAAGTTGTTGTTATCCCTACCAACGAACCTGTTATTAGAGAAGATAGAAATGATTTAATTTTTAAAACCGAAAAAGAAAAATATCAAGCAATAATTGATGAAATAGTAAAGCGAAACCAAAAAGGCCAACCCGTATTGGTGGGAACAACTTCAATCGAAAACAGTGAAACCATTAGTGAGATGTTGAAAAAAAGAGGAATAAAACATGAAGTTTTGAACGCAAAATACCACGAAAGGGAAGCAGAAATTATCGCTCAGGCGGGAGAAAAAAATGCTGTTACCATAGCCACGAATATGGCGGGCAGAGGTACCGATATTAAATTAGGAGAAGGAGTCAAAGAGCTTGGAGGCCTTTTTATTTTAGGTACTGAAAGGCATGAAAGCAGAAGAATAGATAACCAATTAATAGGTAGATCTGGTAGGCAAGGGGATCCTGGTGAATCAAGATTTATTATTTCTTTTGAAGATGATGTTTTAAGATTGTTCGGTGGGGAAAGAATGAAGAACATGATGAATGCTTTAAAAATAGAAGAAGGCCAACCCATAGAACATAAAATGCTCAGTAGAGTTATTCGGGACGCTCAAAAGAAAATTGAAGGGATACACTTCTCGATAAGAAAAAGATTGTATGAATTTGATTCTGTAATGGACAAACAAAGATCTGTTATATACAATCACAGGGATTGGATACTTGAACAAAGTAATTATGATGACCATATAAAAGAAATCTTTATGGATGTTGTGGAAAGAATAGTGGAGTCCTCATGGGATGAAGTCGAAGAAAAATACGACAAAAGTAGTATCTCAGAGAAGTTGAAACAATATTTGATAATTTCTGACATAAAGGGGAACACACGCGAAGAAATAGAGAATGAAATCTTTGATCTACTTTGGAAGAGATATCAATACAAAAAAGAAGAGTTTGGAGAAGATTTTAGCAAAGTCGCAAAATTTGTTATGTTAAGAATAATAGATGAAAAATGGAGGTACCATTTAGATGCTATCGAAGCATTAAAGGAAGCGGTGAGTTTAAGGTCCTATGGTCAAAAAGACCCTGTTATGGAATTCAAAAAAGAATCTTACCTTCTTTTTGACCAGATGGTTGATAGCATATACGACGAAATAGTTAATTATTTAATGAGAATAGCAAAATTAGTTCCAGAAAAAGAAGAAAAGGAAGCAAAAAAAATATACGCCAGTTTGAATTTTGTACATAACAATGTATCAGCGGTTGATGAATCGAACGATGGTGGAAGATCTAAAAGTAAAAATGCGATTAAACAATCGAACAAGATCAAAAAAAGGTATAAAGTTAAAAGATAATAATTTAAATCATTTTTAAGAGGTGATCCAATGATAGAATACGAAACGAAAGTTAAAATAGACGAGTTGAAAGAAAATTTTGAGGACTTAAAAGAAATTTTTGATATAGAAAAAGCAGAAGAAAAGGTTAAAGAACTTAACAAAAAAATGATGGATCCAGACTTTTGGAATGATCAAAATAGAGCCAAAAAAATCTCCCAAATGGCACAAAATTTAAAAGATGAAATAGATGAATTTAAAAAATTGGAAAACGATTTTGAAGAATTAGAAATAGCGGTTGAATTATCAGAGGATGATCCATCGATGACCGACCAAGTTGAAGCAATTTTAAAAGTTATTGAAAAAAAGATCAGTTCCTTTCGATTAAGAATGCTTTTATCGGAAGAATATGATGACGCAAATGCCTTTATTAGTCTACATCCTGGTGCAGGAGGAACAGAATCACAGGATTGGGCATCTATGCTATTAAGGATGTACACTCGATGGGCAGATAAAAATAATTATGACATTGAAACGATAGATTTTCAAGAAGGAGACGAGGCTGGAATAAAAAGTGCAACTATCAAAATTTCCGGTCCCTATGTATATGGTAAATTAAAATATGAAAGTGGTGTACATAGATTAGTCAGAATTTCTCCATTTGACGCCAATGGAAGAAGGCATACTTCTTTTGCATCTATATCTGTGATGCCAGAATTTGATGAAAATGTTGAGATAGAAATAAATCCAGACGATCTGAAAATAGATACATATAGATCAGGTGGAGCAGGTGGCCAGCATGTTAATAAAACTGATTCAGCAGTTAGAATTACTCATTTACCAACAGGTATAGTAGTAGCAGTGCAAAACGAGCGTTCACAACACCAAAATAAAGCCACCGCTTTAAAAATCCTAAAGGCAAAATTATATGAGTTAGAGCACCAAAAAAAGTTAGAAGAAAAATTAAAATTACGTGGTGAAGTAAAGGATATTTCTTGGGGTAATCAGATTAGATCTTATGTTTTGTATCCATATACTTTGGTTAAAGACTTAAGAACAGAGTATGAAACCTCTAACGCTCAAGCTGTATTGGACGGGGAAATAGACGAATTCATAGAAGAAGAACTGTTATTCTTTGCAAAATATAAGTAAAAAAATTAATTTGTTTTTCGGCGAAAGAGGTGTATAATAATAGTAAGAAAATACGACGATTTTCATAAAAGTGTAATGGTTGAGGAAGTTTTGTCCTATTTGATAACTAAAAAAGACGGCATTTATGTGGATTGTACCGCTGGTGAAGGCGGGCATATAAAAGCTATTTTAGAATACACCAATAAGATGGCTAAAGTAATTGGTGTTGATGTGGATTACGAGGTATTAGAAATTGCAGAACAAAGGTTAAAAGATCTATCGGATAACGTAGTATTGATTAAATCATCTTATAAAGATATAGATATGGTTTTGAGGGGTTTAGATATTGATAAAGTGGATGGTTTTTTAATGGATTTGGGGGTTTCTACCTTTCAGTTAAAAGGTGAAAATAGAGGATTTTCTTTTGCTAAAGACGAACCGTTAGACATGAGAATGGATGTTCAAGCGAAAAAAGATGCCGCTTATATAGTCAACAATTATTCACAAGAAGACCTTAGACGCATCATTTTTGAATACGGAGAAGAAAAAAGGTTCGCTCACAGTATTTCAAAAAGCATTGTAAAAAACAGACCTATAAATACGACACAAGAGTTAGTAAACGCTATTAGAAAAGGACTACCCAGTTCGCAAGTTCATGAAAGACACAGACATTTTGCCACCAAAACTTTTCAAGCTTTGAGAATAGAAGTTAATCAAGAATTAAAAAATATCGAAGAAACCTTAGCTAAATTTGAAAGTTTTTTAAAAGGTGGAGCAAGAGTAGCAGTAATAACCTTTCATTCGTTGGAAGATAGGATTGTCAAAAATTTTTTCAAAAACAATGAAAGATATAATTTCCTCACTCCCAAACCTATTTTACCTTCGCAAGAAGAAATTAAACATAATCCAAGAAGCAGGAGTGCCAAATTGAGAGTCGCTGAATATAAAGGGGTTTAAAAAAGTTATGAGGGGGAATTTTTATGGAAAGAAATGTGTATGCAAAAAGCAAAGGATTAGAAAAGACTAAATCTAAAGTCAAGCCTCTCGATATTGTTATAGTCATTTTGGTTTTCTTGGCCTTTTTAACCGTTAGCATTTGGCTTACTATCTTTCTTAACTTCGGTAAAAATATTGAGAATTATAAATCCATAATAGCTCAATCTCAGATGGAGCTTAATAATATGGAATCACAGATATCTGCCCTAGATAGCCAAATCGATAGATACATAGAGATCCTAAATATTATGGAGAAATAATCTACCTATGAAACACAAATGGCTAATCTTCACCTTTTTTTTTCTTTCAGGATATATTTTTCTTATTATCCTCACTTTTGTGTATAATAACTCTTTGGCAAAGGACTTTAACGAATTTTCAACTTCATTAGAAAATAACAAATATTCGGAACTTGTGGATTCCAACGGAAATGTGATTGTATACAACCAGCAAAAATATGAAGCTTGGATCGATTTAGGTTTTATGAAATCACAAAACGACTTTAAAAAAAACAAATATATATTGAATCAAAAGTTCAGCGACGACGAAATAGAAGACATAAAATTTCTAAAATGGGGAACTTATGATACTTATGAAGAAGCGTATATCGATCTGGGAATTTTAAACAAATACTCTAGAATATACCCTGTCACTCAACGTGTTTACAATGAATTATTTTCTCTTGACCTACTAATTGGAAAAATGAACAAAACCTCCTATGGAATCGAACCTTTTTTGTTAGAGAATGGTATTTTAAACAGTCAAAAAACAATCAATCTAAGTATAGATTTGAAAATGCAGCAAATAGCATATGAAGAACTTCTAGATACCGTAAAAAAAGAATCCGCTGAAGGCGGTATAGTTGTTATTATGGAGAGCAAAACCGGTAAAATCAAGTCAAGTGTTTCACTTTATCCATGGAATATTGCTTATATGGGGTATATAGAACCAGGTTCTACACTTAAACCACTATTAATCTCTACAGCGCTCGATGAACATATTATAAATCCTAACGATAAATTTTATTCTGGATATGAATACTACCCTACAGGCAAAAAAAACTTTAAAGTGACCGAATCCCAAGGTTATGGAATGGGAGAAGTTGGACTTAAAGAAACTTTAGCATATTCTTCAAACATAGCTATAGCGCAGATAATGGAAAGAATACTCGAAGAATTTTCTAATCAATGGCTCTATCAAAAACTTTTAACCTATGGATTCGGGAAAAAAACAGGGATAGAATTCAAAGGCGAAGTCAACGGGGTAGTCCCTTATCCGGACGATTGGTACGAAATAACCCCTTTTCAGATTGCTCTGGGTCAAGGAATAGGTATTACACCAATACAGTTAGTATCAGCTTTTAACATAATTCCAAACGATGGAAAATATGTACAACCAACTTTTTTAGAAGAAAAAACAACCGCAGAAAGACAAGTTATATCTGAACCTACAGCTAAGATGGTAAAAGAGTGGTTAAGTTATACCGTTTTAGAAGGAACCGCCCAAAAAGCTTATAAGGAAGGATTGAGAATCGGTGGAAAAACTGGCACCGCTCAAAAAGCAGAAAGCGGTATAGGGTACGTTGAAGGTAGTTATTATTCGCTGTTTGTTGGCTTTTATCCAGTTGTTGATCCCATATATACTGCTGTAGTTGTTATCGATAATCCTAAAGAAGAATTTTACGGTGGAGAAGTAGCTGCACCTGTTTTAACTAATATTTTTTATAGATATGCCAAAGAAAAAGAAAGTAGTGCATTAGATGGTCAAAAAGTTTTTTATCAAGATATTATGCCAGATTTGATTGGTTATCCTATAACCGAGGCTTACAACATTCTACTGAACTTAGGAATAAAAGAAAAAAACCTAATAATCACAGGTAATGGGGACACCGTTGTTTCACAATCTGTTCCACCATATAAGTATTTAAACGATTCCGATATCATTCAACTTCACACAATCGACTGAAGGAGAGGTAACGTTGCAAAAAATATTAATACTAGGAAATTCAACCATACAAAAAAGAATCAGCATCGAAGAAATTATTGAAAAATCCCCAAGTGCCGAAAAGGTTACATTATCGCCAGAAAATTATGCAGACGAAGACATTAACAATCTTTTCACAATGGGGAGTATCTTTTCCACAAACAGAATCATAATAATTTCAGATTTCGATTCTTTCAAAATTCCCTATCAAGAAAAGATGTCTACCTTACTGAAACATTACGAAAGCCCCTTTGAAGGTACACTCATTTTGGATATTCAAAAAGAAAATAAATATCTAAAAGAAATAACTTTCGATAAAAAAATAGAGGCAATGATTCCTCCCCCTTGGAAAGATGAACTGTGGATAGAAATGCTTAAGGATTTTGCAAGCAAGTTAAACAAACAATTAAGTGATGAAACAGCCGAGAAAATAATACAATTTGTGGGGAAAAATGAGGATTTGTTGTATGAGGAAATTAAGAAGCTTTGCATATACTCCAATACGGAAATTATATCTATAAAAGACGTGGAAGATGTTTCTACTTATTTTTCTACAGCGAATTACGAAGAACTTTGCTATGATATAGCTACAAAGAAATTATCAAATTCACTAATAAAACTGCAGTCAATTGTAAAATCTCCTTCATTCTCCCCAATTGCTTTAGCAAATTATTTATATAAGTACTTTTTGGATTTATACGCGGTGATACTAAATGGGGAAAGTAAGGCTAATTACAATTGGTCTGAAATAACGAAAATCAGCAAAGATAGCATGGTTTCACAACAACGAGTAGCTTCCTTCTTAGGATTCAACTTTAAGAACGACAAGGTAAAAAAAATAAACGTTGAAAAACTTTACTCCCCTACTTCAGTTGAAAAAATAATAATAGATATAGAGGAACTGGATAGATCATTAAAAACAGGTGGTGAACCAAAGGTACTCTTCCCAAAATTATTTGAAGAAATATGTACAGGGGAGTAATGATCAACATTTACCAACAATACTACTGATAGATTGAGGTATTTTTATCACAAAAGTCGTCCCTTCGCCTAATTTTGACTTTACTTCAACACTTCCTTTGAGCATTTCAAGATTCTTTTTTACAATTGCTAAACCTAGTCCGCTTCCTGGTTTATCTTTAGAAACTCTAAAAAATGGCCTAAATATATCTTTTAACTTATCTTCTGGAATCCCAGGCCCTGTATCTTTTACCTCTATTACAAAGTGTTTTGTATAACTTTCGAAACCTACACGAATATCTATTGAACCTTCTGTGGTGTATTTCATTGCGTTCCCTATTACGTTTACGAGGACCTGATTTAATTTAGTTTCATCTGTTTCAATATCTACTGGTATGTCGACGGGGAAATCGAGGTTTATTTCAACATCAGGGGAAGCTGTTGGCTCTAACATCGATAAAACCTCATATAATAACTTTTTTAAATTTAATTTTTCTAAATTCAATCTATTCTCTCTGTTCAATTTGTTGAAAGTTGAAATATCGTCTAAGAGTGAGTTCATGTGTTTAGCAGAAAATAGTATCTTTCTTATGATACTTCTTATCTCATCTTTTTTTAAATCCTCATTGTTCAATATTGTTTCGGCAAATCCTATAATTGAAGTCAAAGGTGTTCTCAATTCATGACTAATAAAACTCAAATAATTAGAATTTGTTTCTACTGTTTCTTTTTCTGAATCCCGTAGGATTTTCAAAGTCAAAAATATAGATGCTAAATTACTGAACATTCTAAGCATTTTTTTTGAATTATCATCGAAAGAGTCAACATGGTAGCTGTCAATATATATATGCCCAATTACATTGTCTTTATTTTTTAAAGCTGAAATCAAAGTCACCATTTGATTAGTTTCTTTGTGTAATTTTTTACTGATTTTGTACAAATCGGTTTCAGGGGAATTGTAATCCAAAATATTTTGAACCTCTATTAAATCTTTATCCATATGGTTACTCACATATGATTCGTTGAAGGGAACAACCATTTCTTTAATTAAATCTTCATCGTAACCAATTCCAACTATGGCTTCATATAATGCTCCCCTAATTAACCAAATAGAACCATATTCAGCTTCGGGTATGATCTTTATGGCGATTTTTAACAGCTTTGTTAGAAAATCATTCTCACTTTCGTCCCAATTTATTTCTTGCAAAAGATCTACCATTTCTTGAAAAGTTTCCATAAAAAATTCTTTTTCTATTTCTTTTTGCATTTTAGTATAATCCCCCCCATTAATTTTGTAAATCTTCTGTCACTTCTATTGTATCACAAATTAAACAAATAGAGTATTAATTGTTCAAAAATAACAATATGCCCTAAACTTTAAAAATAACTTAAAAAAAGACGAACATTTAATGTTCGTCTTTTCAAAATATGGCGGGGACGACGGGACTCGAACCCGCGGCCACCGGTGTGACAGACCGGCATGATAACCAACTTCACCACGTCCCCATCTTCTGCTCAATTATTTTATCACAAAATTTTCACTTTGTAAAGCCCCCACAAAGATTACTCTTTTATGTATATCTTCCTCTGTAATACTGCCTTACTATAATATCTCTATCCTTGAGCTCATGGGCGGCATATACAGGCCAGTACGGCTGCCTTAAAAGTACCCTCCCCAGTGCAACCATATCCGCTCTCTCGTTTCCTATTATCTCCTCTGCAATTTCTGGACTGGTTATCAAGCCTACAGCCACAGACGGTACCCCTGTTTCCCTTTTTACAGCTTCTGCATAAATTATCTGATAGCCAGGATATAAATCTATCCTTGATGATAAAAGACCGCCTGAGCTGCAATCCACAATATCCACAAAGTCTTTCACAAGTTTTACTATCTCTATCGTTTCATTTATGTCAATACCCCCGTCTACAAAATCGGTGGCAGATAAACGCATAAAAACAGGCATATCGTTGGGTATGTTTTTCTTTACTTCAATTAATACTTCCCGCAAAAATTTTACTCTGTTCTCTATTTTGCCTCCATACTCATCACTTCTTTTGTTAGAAAGTGGTGATAAAAATTCATGAATGAGATAACCATGAGCAGCGTGAACTTCTACAGTGTCATAACCAACTTTAACCGCTCTTGCAGCCGAAGTACCAAAAGCTTTAATTATATCTTTAATCTCATTTTTGGTAAGTTCTGATGGAACGGGATATTCGTCACTCCACTTAATACTCGAAGGAGCAACAATCTTTTCGTTTTTCACCTCACATTTTCTTCCAGCATGAGCCAACTGAACACCGATTTTGCCTCCTACAGAATGCACAAAGTCCACCATTTTTTTCAAAGGATCGATTTGACTATCTTCCCAGAGGCCTAAGTCATTACCAGTAATTCTACCTCGCCTTTCAACGGCTGTAGCCTCTTGCATGATAAGACCAACACCTCCCACTGCCCTGGTACCATAGTGGACCAAGTGCCAGTCGGTTGGCTTGCCGTCATCACCAGCAGAATACATGCACATAGGTGACATCAGGATACGATTGTTAACTTCAAGACCCTTTAGTTTAAATTTGGTGAAAAGTTTACTCATCCCAACACCTCAGCATAGTTTATTTTTTCTTTTGTATCTTTTTAAAAATCACCAAAATTTATGATTTGGGGCATAAATTTATTTATCCTAAAGAATACGGAAAAGATCCAATAGAAGCAATATGAGCTACTATCAGCAGTACCAGTACAATCACAAACATATACCATTTTGCATGAAACATCCTGAGAGTCTTTTTAAACTTTGAACTTGCTTTTGTAAACCTCATGGTAAAACCTGCAAACACCATCCACCCCATCACAGCTATAAGTATCCAGTGAAATACTGAAGCATACTGCAACATTAAAACACCATGTGCTAAAGCTGCAATAAATGCGGCAACATTTCCTAAATAATGCACATAGTGCCATCTATTTCTCATTTTGTCTAGCCATTTCCAGTGCTTTTTTGGTGAAACCAATTGATTAATAAGATGAAAAAATACATAAAGATTAGCGATGAAAAAAAGTGCCGCTGCAATCGTTCCCATGGTTAAACCCAATGATATATTTGCTGGAATCTCTTGCATATATCTACTACCCCCTATTTTCAAATTTATTTTTGAAGCTCATATTCATTATTTATTCAATACTTTGGCAAATATTCAAAAAAAACGCTCCCTTCCCACCTTCTGGAGGAAGTGCTTTTATTGATAATTTGATTATACCATATCTTTTCGAAGGTGTGTTATCTTATCACACAAATCCTGTATAATGAGTTTTAGCGCCCCTTCGCCCCGCAGCCCGCCCATAAGGATGAAAAAGTTTCAACCCCTTCGTCCAGCAGCCCGCCCATAAGAATGAAAGAGTTTCAGCTTCTCCACCCCGCTTCTCACCCAAAAGGAAATGGGACCTCTGCGCACAGTTGACATTTTTGAAATTATATAGTAAAATAAGCAATGGAGGGCCTAAAGAATCTCGTGCACGTAATGGTGCTTGGCACTTTAATAGTGCGAAATTCCGCATTAAGTCGGATATTATATTTTTTTGATAACCAGGCCCTCCATTTTTGACCCCAAAATTGGGGTTTTTTGTATGTATTCTCATAACGAAATCAATTGCCGGTGTAGCTCAACGGTAGAGCGGCTCATTCGTAATGAGTAGGTTGGGGGTTCAAATCCCTTCACCGGCTCCACCATATTTTTAGTAGTCAAAGCGTCTTGAGACGCTGTTTTGTTTTTCTAGGCACTGTCAGAGTGTTAACTGAAAGGAGAAGAGGAAGTGATACTCCAAGATTTTGAGAAAAAAATATTTAAATTTATAAGAGACTATAAAATTTTTAACAAATATGATAAAATTCTATTAGGAGTTTCCGGTGGAAAAGATTCAATGTCTTTGCTTCATGTAATGTTTAAATTATCTAAAATTATGGGATTTGAAATAGCTGTAGCCCATTTAAACCATGGTATGAGAGAAGAAGCTGATAATGACGAAGCTTTTGTGAGACAAGCTTGTTGGAAATTAAATGTACCTTTTTTTTCTAAAAAAGCGGATGTCTTTACATATTCAAAAGAAAACAAGGTAGGCGTAGAAGTAGCGGGAAGAAATTTAAGATATGAGTTTTTTTATGAAACATTAAGAAGATTAAGTTATAATAAAATAGCGACCGCCCATCATATGGATGATTTATTTGAAACGATGATTTACAGAATTTTGAGAGGAACAGGTATATATGGATTAGGCGGCTTAATCCCTATAGAAGAAGAAATAACTAAACCAATGTTATGTATCGACTTGGAAGAAATCAAAAATTATGTTACAATTAATAATATAGAGTATGTGGAAGATAAGTACAATTATTCTTTGGATTATGCCAGAAATAAGATAAGATATGAAATTACCCCATTATTTAAGAAGATCAACCCAAGCTACAAAGAAAGTTTCTTTAGACTTGCAAAAATCATATGGAGTTACAGGGAAGAAGTTAAAAGGAAGTTTGAAGAAAGAAGTGAAATAAGTGAAGACTCTTTAAAATTAAAATTAGAAAATGACTTTTTTGATGCCGAAATAATAAGAATTGCGTTTTTGAAGTTTGGTAAATACCCGCCAAATATGGAAGAAACAGAGAAAATCATAAAAATGCGTAACGGTGGAGTAAGAAAGATAAATGGAGTAAGTATAACGAAAAAAAGTGATTCTCTGCTAGTTAAAATGTAATAAAATTATAGAATTGAGAAAAGAGGAGGTCTAGTCTTGCAAAATAAAAGAAACCAATCTAGAGTTCTTTGGCTATTATTAATATATATAACAATAGGTATTTTTATATATGTTGGAGTTAACAGCCTTATTGGTACTCCAGATGTTTCAAAAATAGAATATAGTGAGTTAGTTCAAATGTTGGAAGATAAAAAGATTGTTTCTCTAGAAATAGAAGACTCTGGTTACGCAAGAGCAAGAGATAATAGAGGACTTTATTATGAAACATATGCCCCAACTCTTTTATCAGACCAACAATACGTTTATGGGCTTGCAAATCAAGGAATAGAGATTAAATATGTCAGAAGTTTAGAAAATAGTTGGTGGATCTCTATTTTAACGTTTCTTTTGCCTGTTTTCTTACTTATTTTTCTTTTCACCCTTTTGTTTCGATCAAGCGGGGGTGGTGCAAATCAAGGTATGAATTTCATAAAAAGTCCCGCTAAAAAATATGATCCGAAAAAAACCCGCACTACTTTTAACGACGTTGCGGGAGTTAAGGAAGCAAAAGAAGAATTAACAGACGTTGTAAAATTTTTGAAGGATCCAAAGGTTTTTAATAGGCTCGGCGCTAGAATGCCGAAAGGTGTGCTTTTAGTAGGGGAACCAGGCACAGGTAAAACTTTACTTGCTAGAGCAGTGGCTGGAGAGGCAGGCGTACCATTTTTTTATATCAGTGGTTCTGATTTTGTGGAACTTTTTGTTGGGGTAGGAGCCGCAAGAGTTCGAGATCTTTTCAACCAAGCTAAGGCAAACGCACCTGCTATTATTTTTATTGATGAAATAGATGCAGTTGGTAGGCAAAGAGGATCAGGTCTTGGAGGAGGTCATGATGAAAGGGAGCAAACCCTTAATTCCATATTAGTAGAAATGGATGGATTCGATCCAAGCATTGGAATAATAGTTATGGCAGCTACAAATAGGCCTGATGTTCTAGACAAAGCTTTGTTAAGACCGGGAAGATTCGATAAAAAAGTGGTAATTGATAGACCTGATGCTGAAGGAAGGAAGGATATCTTAAAGATTCACTTTAGAGGCAAGAAAATAGCCCCAGATGTTGATTTAGACGTGTTAGCCAGAGCTACTCCTGGATTTGTTGGAGCGGATTTAGAAAATTTAGTCAACGAAGCGGCACTTTTGGCAGCAAGAAATGGAGAAAAGTTCATAACAATGAAGGATTGCGAAGAAGCTATCGAAAGGGTTATAGTTGGGCCCGAGAGGAAAACGCGAGTGCTTTCCGAACAAGAAAAAGAAGTCGTTGCATTTCATGAACTAGGTCATGCTATTTTAGGAACTATTTTACCAAATGCCGACCCTGTACACAAGGTAACAATTATTCCTCGAGGTTATGCAGCCTTAGGGTATACCTTACAGTTACCTTCTGAAGATAGATATCTGATGAATAAATCTGAAATACTTGATGATATTGCGGTAATGTTAGCTGGTAGAGCCGCAGAAGAAATCATATTCGATGAAATTACCAGTGGAGCTGAAAATGACCTAAAGCGAGCTACAGAAATGGCTCGAAGGATGGTAGAAAGTTTTGGCATGAGCGAAAAAATAGGTCCTGTAGCTTGGGCTAGCGAAAGTGAGGAAACTTTTTTAGCACGTGAACTATTTAGAGAAAAAAACTATTCTGATGAAACTGCAAAAGAATTGGATTCTGAGGTAAAGCAAATAATAAATAAAAGCTATGAAAAGGCTAAATCTGTCTTGTTAGAGAACAAAGAGAAACTTCACCTAATTGCCCAATATCTTTTGAAAAAGGAAACTATCTCAGGTGAGGAACTAAGAGAATTATTACAGAAAGATACAGACGACTTAAAGGAATATGTGGAAAATCTTGGAGTATCCTCAACTCAAGAAGAAGCAAAGGTGGTAAATTATGAGTACCTTTCTAGAGAAAATAATCTCATTGAAAGGAAAGGAATTTAATTATTCCTTTAAAGTAAAAGATGAAAGTTATTTATGGTCAGAAGATGAAGAAGTTGTAAGCTTTCATGCTTTAAGCACCTCTTCTCTTTTAGAAGAGATACATAAATGTACTTATAATATTATAAAAGATCTTTTGGAGAAAGATCAAGTTTCTGTAGTTTCACATAGTTGTATAGATCATCTGTCTTCTACCCCTTACTCTTTTAAGGTATTCATAAAGTTAAAAATAACAGATGTATCCTACAATAAAGTACATTTTCAGGGAGAAGCTTTTGATGAAATCAACAAAATTGCAACTTTTGAATTAACTCGAAATATAGTTTCTAAAAAGATCCTGAGAAAAAACTTAAATCAAAAAATGGAGAGTATAAATTTGTCAGGACAAATTTCTGAGCGTTACACATGAAGATGAGTCTTCGTTAAATAAGTTAACCAAAAAAATATCCCAAAGGGGGGAAAGAAAAGTGGCAAAAAAAAGTATTATGATAGTAGAAGACGATCCGGCGATCTCTGAAATGTTATCTTTGAACTTGACTAAAGAAGGCTACGAAGTATTAACGGCTGTGTCTGCTGATGAGGCTTTAAAGAAATTAGAGGAAAAGGATACCGACTTTTTCATAGTGGATATTATGTTACCAGGTTCAATGGATGGATTTGATCTAATTAGAATCTTGAAATCCAGCGAAGATTATCGAAATACGCCAGTACTCATATTGAGTGCTAAAGATGATGCTGCGGATAAAGTAGCTGGGTTAGAACTTGGGAGCGATGATTATGTCACTAAGCCTTTTAATGTACGAGAACTAATTGCAAGAATTAAAAGCATATTTAGGAGACAAGCTGCATCAGCTCAAATGAAAGAAGAAGGACCCAAAAAAATTACAGCCAAGGATTTAATCATCGACACTGAAAGACTAGAAGTTTGGGTAGGAGGAAATCCAGTTAGCCTTACCCCGTTAGAATTCGACTTGTTAGTTTTTCTTGCTAAAAATGAAGGAAAGGTCTTTAGTAGAGATGTATTGTTGGATAAATTGTGGGGGTATGACTACTACGGGGATACAAGAACAGTAGACGTTCATATCAGAAGGTTGAGAACAAAAATTGAAGAAGATCCTTCCAATCCAAAATACATAATTACAGTAAGAGGGAAAGGATACAAATTCAGAGATCCTGGAAAGGAAAGAAACTACTAAATATTCAATGGCAGAGGGTAATACCTCTGCCTTTTTTCCAATTGGATTTTATTAATAAACTGGGTGAAAATATTGGTCAATATATATATAATTATTATTTCATTGCTTATTATCACAAATATTTTATTTATATATGCTTATTCAAGAAAGAGAAAAGAAGAAAGTGCTCATCAACGGTTTAAAAATCAGATTGCAAAAAGCATAAATATAAACATAAAAAATCCAGTTGATGATTTTCTTTTGCATCAATTAAATTCATATATTAAAAATTTGGAAGAAAAATACAAATCCGAAAAATACAAAAGAAGGAACATATTTTCGATTCTAGACACCCTTTCTGAAGGAATAATATTGATTTCCCATAATCAAAATGAAATTATCAGGGTGGATTTTGCTAATTCTTTTGCCAAAAATATTTTCACAACAGAAAATTTTGTGGGTAGGTCATTAACAGAGGTAGTTGATAATCATAATCTCATTGAATTGGCTTTAAAAAGTTTTAAAACTGATAAAGACTTGGAAGAAGAGACTTCATTCTATTATCCGGAAAAAAAATACTTCAGATGTCAAGTTAAATCAATAAATGTTGATAATTATAGAGTTATTATTTTGTTAGATATCACGAAAGAAAAAAATTTAGAAGATCTAAGAAGAGAATTCTTAACCATCATGTCGCATGAAATGCGGACACCCTTATCCGTCATAAGCGGATATTTAGAAACGATACTGCACGAACCTAATTTAGACGAAGAAATTTACAAACCATTAAAAAAAATAGAAGAAGAAATTTCGAGATTAACTAGGATGTTTAACGACCTTTTAGATATAGAGAGATTGGAAAAAAATATAGGAGAAGAAAAAAGATTTGTATATTTCAATTTCTCTAATACGGTTAAGAGAGCTTTCGATTTCTTTAAAATTGTTGCTGATAAGATGTCCATTGAGTTTGAAGAACAAATAGAAGATGATCTATACGTTTTCGGTAATGAAGATAGACTCCTTCAGGTAGTGTATAATATCTTAGACAATTCTTTTAAATTCACAGCTTTAAAGGAAAAAGGCGAAAAGAGGGTATGGTTAAGATTGTACAAAAATGACAACAATATAATTTTGGAAATCGAAGATACAGGAATAGGCATACCTTCAAAAGAGTTAAAAAGGATTTTCGATCTATTTTACAGAGTAGACAAATCCAGAAGCAGGCAAGTACCTGGCTTAGGTATTGGTTTGTACATAGTGAAAACAGTTTTGGATAACCACAATGCAAGAATATATTTAGACAGTGAAGAAAACAACGGTACATTGTTTCAAGTCATCCTTCCTATCAAAACAAATAATGAAACGGAGGCTTAAAGTTGAGAGCATACGATATTATAAAAAATAAAAGGGATGCTAAAGAAAATACAAAAGAAGAAATAGAATTTATGATCAATGGCTATTTAGAAAACCGTATTCCAGACTATCAAGTTTCTTCCTGGTTAATGGCTATCTTCTTCAACCATTTAACAGAGGAAGAAAGTTATAATATAACTGATGTAATGCTTAAAAGTGGAGATATTATAGACTTATCAAAAATCACAGGTAAAAAAATTGACAAACACTCTACTGGAGGCGTTGGAGACAAAACTACAATAGCGATAGCACCTATGGTTGCCTCATTAGGTGTTAAAATAGCCAAATTATCAGGCAGATCCTTAGGGCATACCGGAGGAACTATAGACAAGCTTGAATCTATTCCCGGTTTTAAAACCTCTCTAACCACTGAAGAATTCTTTGAAATAGCCAATAATGTAGGAATTGTTGTGGCAGGCCAGACTGGAAATATAGCCCCAGCTGATAAAAAATTATATTCATTAAGGGATTCTACCGCAACCGTTGAAGAACTATCCTTAATAGCTTCCAGTATAATGAGTAAAAAGCTCGCCATAACCAGTGACGGAATCCTTTTGGATATCAAAGTGGGTTCAGGGGCGTTCATGAAAAACATTGAAGATGCCAAAGAGTTGGGCAGAATCATGCTAAAGATCGCAAAAAGATACGATAAAAATACTGTTGCTTTAATTACCAATATGGATCAACCTTTGGGAGATAACGTTGGAAACGCTTTGGAGGTAATGGAAGCAATAGATACAGTCAAAGGAAAAGGCCCGAAAGATTTTTCTGAGTTATGTTTAGAAATCTCTTCTTATATGGCTTCTTTATCTGGTATAATAACCTATGAAGAAGCGAAGAAAAAATTAATAGAAAACATAGAACGTGGTATAGTAAAAGAAAAAATGAAAGAATGGATAAAAGCTCAGGGCGGAAAAGAAGAAGTAGTTGATGATCCTATTAAATATCTTAATATAGCACCAAAAACTTTAGAATTCAAGGCGAAGGAACAAGGATATATAACCTTTATTGATACTGAAAAAATAGGTTTAGCGTCGATGGTATTAGGTGCTGGTAGACAAAAAAAAGAAGATGTCATCGATAAAACTGTTGGTCTAACAATTAACAAAAAGCTTGGTGATAAAGTTGAAGAAGGAGAGACAATAGCCAAGATGTTTGTAAGCGACAAGAGTGACGTTGATGCCTCTTTAAAGCTTTTAAATGAGGCTTACACAATCAGTAAAGAAAGACCTAAAAATATAAATAAAAATGTAATTCTTGATGTTTTGTTTTCTGATGAAAAAAGTTAATTGGACGGAGGATCATTCTTTGATGAAAAAGCTTATCTTTCTATTCTTCCTAATAATTTTAGCAATAAATTTATTTTCTGAAGAAGCTATTTTTATATCTCAAAAAAATCCTCCCCTGAGTATGGAAGCTATAAAAAATCAGGATTATTTTTATATTAATGTTGATTATCTTTCCAAATATGATAGCATGGTAATGAATCGCACTTCCAGAATAATGTATATAATATACAATAAAAATGTTTTAGAAATTAGTTTGAATGATTTCTACTCCAAAATAAATTTTATAAACAAATACAATAATTCCGTACTTATTATTGATGAAAATGTATACATAAGAGATGATGTCTTATCTACATTCTTACAGTTGAATAATTTTAAAGATATTGACACTATTTTCTTCTATTCAGAAATTCCTAAAATAACTACCTGTAATGTGAGTACAAGTGAAATCAAAATTGAACTTAATTCATATCTCTCAGAAAGTTCGATAACTTTGACTAGAATAACAAAAGATGGAGATTACTTATTAAGCATAAAACCTGTCGCACCTATGGAAAGTATTCCAAATAATCTCGACTATTCATACTCAAACAATACTGCTTATTTAAAGTTCAAGAGTGATTTCAACTATGAAGTTAATTTAAATGGGAAAAATTTATCTATTATTATCGATAAAAAAATTATTCCTACCATTACTGATGCAGATAAAACCACATCTGAAAATGAAGGACTTCAATACATTGAAAAAACCGAAGAATTAAACGGACAAAGGTTAAAAATTTACCAATTAATCGTCGATCCAAAAATATATCAAATAAAAGTCGATTTGAATAATTTAGGAACTCGCTCTGATGTGTATTCTTTTTTAAAAGAGAAAAATCCCATTTTTTCTGTTAATGCTTCTTTTTTTGATCCTCAAACCTTAGAGCCGGTTGGGAATATAATATCCGACGGCATTTTATTACATTTGAGTTCTTATTCACGACCTGCCTTAATTATAGGTACAAATTTTCTTGACATTGACTATATTAAATTAGAATACCAGTTAAATATTGATAATTTACTTTTTTGGATAAAATCTATTAATTCTACCTGGAAAGGAGACGTTAAATTATACACACATCATTATAAAGGAAACATAGCGGAAACAGAAGAGAATTATGTTTTTTTCTTAATTGATGAAAATAACCGTATTATATCAAAAAACAAAACTACTCCTTCTGAAGGTGAAAAACTAATACTTATAGATAAAAAATACGAAAAATATCTAGGAAATATATCTTTGGGAACTAAAGTTAATTTCACGCTTAATAAAAGTGAAAATTTGTCAAACGATCCTGTTTTACTTTTAGAGGGAGGGCCCATATTGATACATTCCAAATATACCCAAGAACAACTAGATGCCGAAAAGAAAAGCTACTCCAATGGAATAATCTATGGCAAAGCCCCCAGAACTGTAGTAGCGCTAGATAAAGAACAAAATATCAATTTAATGGTAATTGAAGGACTTGATAATCCGGAAACAGGTCTTACATACGACGAAACAAGAAACCTGCTATTTAAAATTGGTGAGTTTGAAGTTGCAATGATGCTAGATGGTGGTAGTTCTTCTATAGTTTATTACGAGGGTGAAATACAAAATTTCAAAAACGAAAAAACACGTAATTATATTCCCGTGCTTTTAAGTGTTTATAAAAAAATCCCGTAGTTAAGAAATAGATTTAGAATGGAGGGGTAATAGTGAGTGAATATAACGCTGAAAAAAAGAGGATCATAGGATTCTTTGGACATCATGGATGTGGCAAAACTACCCTTATGGACGATGTCCTTGTAAATCTTGGACTAACTGATAGAATAGGTCAAAGACATTTAGACAAGGATCCTGTTGAAAAAGAAAAAGGAGCAACCTTTTCTAACCACATTTTCTCGTTCGATTTAGATGATTCAAGGATGTACTTTTTTGATACCCCAGGATCTTTAGATTTTATAGGAGATATACAAATAGCTTTAAACGCCGTGGACAACGTAGTTATAGTAATAAACGCTTCTTCTGGTGTGGAAGTAACAACAGAAAGAATTTGGAATATGGCAAGAGAATTAAATAAACCGATCGTATTTTATGTAAACCAAATGGATAAAGAAGGCGTTAACTTCGGAAACTTAATTGAAGAACTCAAAGAAAGTTTTGAGGACGAAATAAGAATAGTTCCTTTCCAGGTTCCCATAGGCGAAGGCTCGGATTTTAAAGGTATTATAAATCTTTTATCAAATGACGTATTTATATATGAAGAAGGAACAGGTAAATCCTCCAAACAAAGTGAAATCCCTGATAATGCTAAAGACTATTTGGAAAGATTTCATTCTGAAATAATAGAAGATATTGTTGAAACCAACGAAGAACTAATGGAAAAATATTTTGAATCCGGCGAAGAAGGATTAAGTCAAGAAGAATTGATTTCCTCACTTCATAAAGCGTATGATGAAGATAAAATAATTCCTGTATTCATTGGATCTGCTTTAAAAAACATCGGTTTTGATCAATTGATAAAGGCTTTAATGAGTTTCGGAATGACCCCGCTTGAAAGAAAGTTTCACACTGAAGAAGGCAGTGAGATTTCTTCCCAAGAAGATGGTCAGTTTTTAGGTATCATCGTTAAAAATGAAGTAGACCCGTTCGTTGGAAAACTCACCTATCTAAGGGTTATTAGCGGTTCTTTAAAAGCCGGTTCTAGTATCTATATTGTTGAAGAATCCACAAGAGAAAAGATTTCCCATATCAACATACCTAGATTTGATAAGAACGAAGAAGTCGAAGTCGCTGGTGTTGGCGATATCTTAGTTATACCTAAGCTAAAATCGAGTAAAATAAATCAAACCGTATCCAGTGAAGAAACGTCAAATAGGCTGAAATTACCAGAATTTCCAGAACCGATGATATCTAAGTCTATAGTCCCTAATTCTAAAAATGAAATAGACAAAATTACTGAATCGTTGGCAAAAATTGCAGAGTCAGATCCAACATTTAAATGGGAATTCGATGCGGAAACTGGAGAAACGGTCATAAGTGGAATGGGAACCATTCACTTAGAAATAATGATAGAGAAATTGAAGAAAAATTTCGGCATTGATTTTGAGGTAGGAAAACCAAAAATTGCTTACAAGGAAACCATAAGAAATAAATCCCAGGCAGAATACAAACACAAAAAACAAACTGGAGGTCATGGTCAATACGGTCACGTTAAAATAGAAATTGAACCGCTGGAAAGAGGAAAAGGTTATGAATTTGTTGATAAAATCGTTGGAGGAGTTATCCCAAAAAATTTCATACCATCCGTAGACAAAGGTATCAGAGAAGCTATCAAAAAAGGTGTTTTGGCTGGTTTTCCTGTTGTTGATATTAGGGTCACTCTTTTTGATGGCTCTTACCATGAAGTTGACTCTTCAGATATTTCATTTCAAATAGCTGCAAGGCACGCATTTAAAATAGCTATGGAAAGCGACACACCGGTTATTTTAGAACCAATTATGCATGTTGAAATATTCTTACCCACTGAAAACACAGGAGATGTTATCGGTGAAGTTACAGCTAAAAGGGGAAGGCCTTTAGGAATGGAATCAGCCGGGAAAGGATACGATAAGATAGTGGCTGAAATTCCATTGGCTGAAATGCTGGATTTTTCACCTCGTCTCAGTTCTATCTCCTCAGGAAAGGGTTATTTTACCATGAAATTTTCCCATTATTCAGAAGTCAGCCCTGATATACAAAACAAAATAATAGAAGAAAGAAAAAAGGAAGAAGAATTACAAAAATAAAATGGGGCTATGCCCCATTTTTATATATCTTTTGCAGCTTTGTGCAAAATGGTTTTTTAAGTTTGCCGCATTGTGCAAACTGTGGCACTTCAAAACTAAGATTTTCATTTTAAAAGGGTCACAGGACAAATAAATAAAAAGGAGAGATGTATGGTGTCTATTACAACAAAAACAGGTGATAAGGGTGAAACTTCTCTTTGGAGTGGAGAAAGAGTATCAAAAGACGACCTAAGGGTTGAAGCCTACGGTACCGTAGATGAATTAAACTCATTCCTTTCCGAAGCAAGTCATTATTTGAAATCTCATGAAGTAAAAAAAATAATAAACGAAGTACAGAATAATCTATTTAAAGTAGCAGGAGAATTAGCTTCCAAAAGTCAAACATATAAATATCCCATTCAAGAAGAAGATGCCCTTAAAATTACGAATTATGTTTATGAATTTGAAAACAGGTTAGATTTAAAGGGATTTGTAATACCCGGAAGAACTTTGCAATCTGCAAAGTTAGATATTTGTAGAACTATAGCTCGAAGAGCAGAAAGACGAATTATCGCTTTAGACAAAAAAGAACCTGTATCAGAGCCATTAAAAAAATATGCAAATAGATTATCTGATCTGTTATTTGTATTAGCTCGTTTTGAAGAGTACATAGAAGATAAAATTGAATTCAAAAAATGGTGAGGGAATTAAAATGTTCTGCATCAAATTAGAATTGAAAATTAGGTTGTTTGGAATTGGTTCTTTGAAAGACAAAAGATCGGTAGTGAAAACACTTATAAACTCACTTAGAAAAAAGTACAATGTGTGTGCTCTAGAAGGGAATTATAACGACTCGAAAAATTACTTGGGAATATTCGTATCGTCGTTAAGTCAAAGCAGAGATTATTTACTAAACCTTATTGAACAGATTGAGGATGACATCGAACTTAATTATGGTTTAGAAGTTGAAAGGGAAGATTACACAATTTTTTAATTGTTATATGACCGCATAGTTAGGAGGTTATAATTTGGATTTAACCAGAATTATAGAAGAATTAAAAATGTATTTAAAAGCAACTATTAAATCTAAAAAAAGATTAGAACATATCTACAACGTTGTCAATTTCTCCATAAAATTAGCCCAAATCCACAAACTTCCAGAAAGAAAAGTGGAAGTCGCCGCGTTAGGACACGATTTGTTTCGAGATGTAGATCCAGGCAGGTTAATCAAATTGGCGGAGTTTTATAAAATTCCACTTGATAAATTCGATAAAAATCGCCCCATTCTCTTGCATGGAAAAGTAAGTGCGGAATTTTTGGCAAGGAAATTCCTTATTGACGATGATATATACCAAGCGATATATTATCACACGAGCGGTTATGAAAAAATGGGAGATATAGGAAAAGCGCTTGTTATTTCCGATTCAGCAGGAGATGACAGGAATTTTGAAGGCGTTGAAGAACTAAGAAAGGTATCAATCATATCTTTGAATGAAGGGTACAAATTAGCGATTAAAAACAAAATAAGCTATGCATTAGCTAAAGAGAGATACATATTGGAAGATACATATAAGACATGGAACGCACTGTGTCAAATTTGAGGATTTGTATCAATTTCCACCTAAGCCATATTCGTTTTCTGTATTATTCAACACATAAATTCTATTACTGGAAGGCAAAAATACTAACGGGTCGTAATTTGTATCGGCCTTTTTAACTTCGAAGTGAAGGTGAGGACCTGTACTTAAACCTGTATTTCCCACTCTTGCTATCATTTCGCCTTTTTCGACATATTGACCCTCATACACATTTATTTGAGAAAGATGACCGTAAACATAAGAACCATTGGAAGATTCTATTTCAACCATCAAACCATATCCGCCATTTTCGCCAACGAATTTTACTTCTCCCGCTTCAACACAAAAAACGGGTGTGCCAATAGGTGCTGCAAGATCGATCCCTTCATGAAAAGAAGGCTCTTTAGTAATAGGGTGAATCCTATATCCATAAAGAGAAGAAATCGTACCATAAACCGGCCATATTATACTTCTTTCGTTATTAAAAGCTTTTCCTACAACACTTTTAGGGATAAAAAGTTTTTGATTAACAAAAATAGTTGTTGTAGCAAGATTGTTCGCTTTAACTATATCAGAAACGCTTGTGAAAAACAATTTAGCGATATAAGTTAGATTATCTCCCTTTTTGACTTCATAGATATACCCTTCCGGTTGAGGAATCGATATTACTTGCCCAATTTTTAAATTGTTTGGAGATAAATTAGGATTCCAATCTAAAATAGTTGAAATGGATACGTTGTATTCAATTGATATACTATACAATGTTTCATTACTTTTAATTTGATGTTCAACGATAGAATAAGACGAAAAGGCTACTACAGCCAAAATTGAGAAAGTAAAAAATACAGCCGCTCTTTTAAGACTGCCCAAAAGTTGTCTTCCCCCTTACTGATTCAACAGGTTAATAAAGAATACGAATTTATTATACCATATGATAATCTTTATCTAGTAAAAAAATAATTAACAATTCCTAAATTTACTTTCTCTTATTTTGATTTTTCTAATCATTGACATCTATTAAAATTGGTGTTAGAATAGAAAAATCTCTTCTGAGAAAAGCCTATGATTGCCACTATGGTAAAAATGGGCTTTAATTTTTTAAATATCTTCCTAAAATGGGGGAATATTTTTAATATGAATCTATTTTATTTAATCCCAGCTATATTGTTAGGATGGTCTTTAGGTTCCAACAATTCTTCCAATGTATTTGGACCAGCTGTGGCTTCTGGATTAGTTCCTTACAAAAAAGCTATCATAATCTCTGCATTTTTTGTTTTTGTCGGCTCTGTAGTTGGTGGGAGAAATGGGTTAAACACCTTAGGGGCTTTGACTAATTTAAGTGTTGAACTACTATCATTAGCCTTATTTTGTGCTTTTTTAACGATGATTTTTATGAGTTTGATTGGGCTTCCCGCATCTGCTACCCAGGCTGTTGTGGGCTCCCTGATTGGTTTAAGTATTCTAAAAGGAGATTTCAACTCATCTATTTTAACAAGAATTTTCGTTTCGTGGATACTTACTCCTATTGGTGCCTTGGTCTTCGCTTTCATATTATATAGACTTTTGGCTCTAACATTTAGAAAATTTTTGGGGATCACAGCCCAAGATAGATTCTTAAAAGTGCTAACATGGATCGTCATTTGTTATAGTGCATACTCATTAGGAGCTAACAACGTTGCAAACGTCACTGGAGTATTTGCAAAGGTTTTATTTACCCCTTTTCTTTTACTCATTATAGGTGGTACTTCAATAGCAATTGGAATTTTAACTACCAATAAAAAGGTTTTGTATACCATAGGGAAAGGGATTGTCGAATTGGATCATTTTTCTTCATCCGTATCGATTTTGGGGGCAGGGGTTACCCTGTGGATCTACTCCTTAGTTGGTGTCCCTATCAGTGCTGCACAGGCTACAATAGGTGCTATTGTGGGTGTTGGATTAGCGGCAGGTACTAGAACTTTTGATACTACTACTATAATGAAAGTAATTTTTGGTTGGGTAGGAACACCTATGATTTCTGGAATTATTTCACTTACAGTGTTATTTCTAATTCAATTATTATCTTAAAAAGAGGGGAGTTGCTAAACTCCCCCTTTTTTATTTTGAAAATTGTTTGTCCATTATATATTGGTCTATTCCTTGAGCCGCTTTGTGCCCGTCTGCAACTCCATGAATTACATCTGGCCCATGCACTATATCGCCACCTGCAAACAACCATGGTACACCTTCTACTTGTCCGTACTCGTTTGTTTTTATCCTTCCTCTTTCTATCTTCATGTTATTTTGGATCTCTTCCGGCAAATAGCTGTAATCCGGAGCCTGTCCAACAGTCATTACCACCATATCCGCATTTATCGTAATAGTGTTACTTTCATCGTATTTTGGATTGAATCTTCCGTTTTCGTCGAATACTTCCACACATTTCCTAAATAACACACCTTTCACTTCTCCATTTTCAACTATTACCTTCACGGGACCCCATCCTGGATGGAAAATTACCCCTTCTTCTCCGCCTTCAACAATCTCGTCTTCATCAGCAGGCATCTCATCAAAGTTTCTCTCTAAACTGAGGACATGTACTTCAGATTTATTATATTCCATGTTTTGGAGTCTGAGCATGGACCTTGCAACATCCATGGCAACATTTCCTCCCCCTATTACTACAAGGGATTTCGGTATATATGGTTTTGGCCCTTCTCCTCTGACGTAATTTTTCATTTCTTCTAAAATTGTCAAAGAATCAAAGACTTTTTCATGATCAGATCCTTCGATGGGAAGCTTTCTACCTTTGTTGAATCCAGTTGAAACAAATATTACATCGTTTTTTGCTTTTAATTCTTCTAAAGTGATATCCTTTCCAACTTTTGTATTCGTTATTATCTTTACTCCCAGTGATTTTATGTAATTTACATCTTGCTCAAAAGCCGTGTCTGGAAGTCTATAAGCAGGACCTCCATAATTAAGAACACCGCCTGGCCTGTTCTTTTCCTCATAAACAGTTATTTCATATCCCATTAAAGACAAGAAATAAGCTGCAGAAAGTCCGGCAGGTCCAGCTCCAACGATGGCAACCTTAGCATTAGCCTTTTTTATAATTTCCTGATCTAAAATCTCTGGATATTTATCCTGTGGAACGTTATCCACTATATATCTTTTCAACCATCTTATGGCTATAGGTTCTCCTCTGTGACCTATGGTACAAGCTGTTTCACATCGATGAGTACAAATTCTACCGCATACCGCGGGCAAAGGATTTGTTTTATAAAGATCTTTCAAACCCGTTTGAAGATCATCTGTATATATATCTTTTATGTAATCTGCTATGTTCATATGTGCTGGACATGTCTTTTCACAAATACTACATTCCACACATCTTGAAGCCTCTTTTACAGCTTGTTCTTTTGAAAATCCTTTAACCATCTCTATGAATGAGGTTTTTCTGATTTCTGGTGGATCAATTTCCATCTCTTTTCTTTCTAAGTCAAGTAGGTCTGAATCTTCATCTCTAACATAACCTAAAGGCTTTTTAATTCCATGGATCCCGTCATCCGTGGGAATAAAAAAGAAGGTGTTTGGATCTTTAGATATATGTACATATTCTTTGGTCATCTGCAATGAGCCAGTGGTACATATATCCACACATAGACCACAAAAGCTGCATCTTCCATAATCTATGGCAGGCCTTTGTGGTTTAGAGCCTTCTACATCTGGGAGCTCTTCGAAATCTATCATTGTTATAGCATCCGTCGGACATATTTTTGAACAAGTACCACAACCGATACATTTTTCCCAGTCGTTTATATGAAAACCTCTATATCTATCCGAAGCCTCTCGAGGTGTCATTAAGATATCTTCCATAGGAACACTAACAGGCTTTTTAGTAAGGTATTTCCAGGCCCTTGCTGGAGCAAAAAAACTTTTTTCAGGTGTATTCATCATATTCACCTCTTCCTTTAATTTTTATCTATCTATTTCAGGAGCACAGACACCCATTGTATCCATCCAAAGCGCTGCATCCTCTATCCTTGTACCGGGCAAATATTTTTCTACCCCCAATAAACCTTGTGGATAGGATGCTCCTCTAACAGCAACTCTATAGGGTTTATCTTCTCCTTCTGAAACCATATAATAACCATATTCTCCTCTTGTGCACTCGATATGAGTGTAAACTTGACCCTTTGGAACACGCCACCTTAAAGCACTTCCACTAGATATTTTGTTCCATACTTTACCTTTTTTGGGCATTTTTTCAATTACCTGTCTTATTATTTTTATGCTCTGATACGTTTCGAGGTATTTGAAATACACCCTTGTATATCCATCTGAGTAGTTTGCGGTTGGGACAGAGAATTCTACTTGGTCATACCTTGCATATGGGTCTACTTTTCTAATATCGTATGCTTCTCCCACAGCTGATCTCATGCCTATCCCAGTAACTCCTAACTCCCAAACAACCTCTGCAGGTAGCAACAGCTTATCTTTGGTTCTTCTTTGAAAGAGGGAGTTCTTGAGAATCAAATCTTCGTATTCTGGAAGTCGATTTTCTAAATAATCGAGAAAACTCTTTATTTTCTCAATAGTTTCATCACTCAAATCCTTTCTTACGCCACCTGGCACAATATACATATGGTAAACTCTTGCCCCTGTTATCTCTTCAAAGATATCCAATATAAGATCTCTATCTGCGAGTCCCCAATTGGGTCCAGTGTAGAGTCCAACAGGTCCCCCTATTCCTCCAAGCGACATTAGATGGTTTGCGATTCTTGCTAGTTCTAAGATTATCATCCTTATCCAATGAGCTTTTTCAGGGACTTCAATTCCTGTTAACTCCTCTATCGCCATGGCGTAAACCATCTCATTAATGTCAGGTTCTGGTACGCAAATCCTTGGTATGAGTGCAAGATTATTCATCCAAAGTCTTCTTTCCATAAGTTTTTCAAATCCTCTATGCAACATACCAGGCATAGGCCTTGCCCTGACGATGGTATCCCCATCAACATACATATGTACACTGAAATTCCCGTGCATTCCGGGATGATTTGGCCCCAAGTATAATTTAAGTTCTTTCATTTATTCCACCTTCTTTTATGGCTTCTTTTACTGCGTTTTTGGAAAGTTCCACGTCATACTTTCTATCAGGGAATTTACGCTTAGAATACTCTAACGGGTCAAAATCTTTTCTCATAGGTGGTTTATCATCCCATAATTCTAAGAACAACGGTTTTTCAGAATCTGAATTACCTTCAAACTTCACACCAAAGAACTCATGGATATCCCTTTCGTAGTATCTGGCTCCAGGGAAAATATCTATGATGCTGATATATTCCGGATTTTTTCTATCTATCTTTGTTTTTACTAAAAAAGTAATTCCATTTGTCCAGTTGAACAAAACATAAGCTAGTTCAAATTTGTTTTCTTCAATCCAATCAATACAGGTTATCAAACTTAACTGTTTCCAACCTTTGTCCTTTAAATAAGTCAATATCATTGGTACATTATTTTGATCAACAACTAAACTTATTTCATTTTTCTTTGGTGTGGTGAAATCTTTTATATCGAAATTTTTCTCAAGAATGCTTATCATCTCTTTGGCATCATTCGTGGAATTCATCCTTTACATACACCTCCCCTAAAGAACGGATTTGATTATTTCGATACCAATCGTAATTCTCAACATATTTTTTCCATCCGTTGGCTTCGCCTTTTGTTATCATGTTTTCAAGCGTTTTGAAAGTATTCATTATAGCTTCAGGCCTTGGCATACATCCGGCAAGGTAGAGATCAACTGGAAGATAATAATCCAGCCTGTTGATCACCGCATAGGAATCATAGTATATTCCCCCGTTTAAAGTACAAGACCCAAACCCTACAAGATATTTTGGAGTCATCATTTGTTCATAAGTGTATATAACTCTTCTTAAAGTTTTAACGCTTAAATAACCTGTTATCAGCAGAACATCTGCTTGACGAGGTGTTGCCATAGGTCCCATACCCAATCTTTCCATGTCGAATCTTGCTGTCATTGTTGGCGGAAGTTCTACCGCGCCACAACCTGTGCAATAATGAAGCATCCATAAAGATTTGCCTCTGAAGATATTCTTTATCTTTTCCCAAAAAGTTATGGTATCGTTTAAATCTTCTTCGAAGATATTCATCTGCTCTATTTTCTCTTCATTTGTCATACGTTCACCCCCAGTCCTGTAAAAATTACTATCGCAGCTTGAACAAGTGACAGTACTATTGGAACTCCATAGAAGAATGTTACAACATTCTCTATTCTAAAACGAGCCGAAACAGCGTATATCAGTGTGACTAAGGTATAAACAAAAAAGTACTTTATTAAGTATTCAATTAAATTTCCTCCTCCTAAAAACAGGTTCACGAACAAACCAACTTCAACTAGAGTTGCAAACTCGTGCTGCAACATCAACATACCAAAATGTTTTCCACCATACTCAACCATAGGTCCAGAGGCTATTTCTGCTGGTGCGATGGGCGTATCAAATGGTACCTTATTAAGCATACCGAGTAAAGATATAAAAGCTACTATGGCTCCTAAGGGCATAGTAAAAATATGCCATCCAAAAATCCCATTCATTTGTTGTACATGTGCCAATTCACTAAGTGAAGAAGTACCATAAACGTGTATCATACCGAATACAACTATCATAAATGGGACTTCATAAGCAACCATCTGAGTCAACGCCCTCATAATACCTATTCCTGCCCAGGCGTTTCCTGAACCAGAAGCACTCATAGCCATCCCAAGAGAACCTATTGCTAATAAATAGACAACTACAAAGAAATTATCAAGACCATTAAAAGCCACGATATTGCCAAAAGGTAAGAACATAAAAGTGGCTATCGTTCCTCCCAAAGCCATCATCACACCAAAATCATAAATAAAACCATGTGTTATAGATGATTTTGATAAAGCTTTAAAAATATCCATAAAAGTTTGATACCAGGGTGGTCCTACTCTTCTGTGAACTTTAGCGGTAACTTTTCTTTGAATACCATCAAGAGATACCTGCCATAAAAATCCCATGAAAACTATCATCAAGGCTATCAAATAACTCATATTTTATCACCCCAGAAAAAGGCTATTGTTATTATCACAGAAATCCAAAAGACACCTACAGAAGCGTTTGAAGAAAAGAACCAACTTCTGACAAGACGGCCAAATTCGTTTACTCTTAAAGCTATGGCATCATAAAATTTTTCCACTGATGGATGATTCTTATACAATCTTTCAAAAGGAGCGTAATAGTTTTTGGCATAATGATACGATTCAGGATCGTATATAAATTCGCCAGCAGTGTAAGTGTTCATTTGATCAACGGGCTGAGCCTTTTTATGTGTATAAAAAATCAATGCGGCTATAATGAAACCTATTACGAAGACGGCCGTAATCACTAAAGAATCCCACATGCCACTGAAGGAGTATATCTTAGAACCTTCTACACTGATTGGAACAAGATTCAGAGAAGCCTGAATCTTAGAAATAAATCCTAACATGTGAGAAGGAAACACGCCAAAATATATTGTAAGTAAAGACATCACAAGCATTGGAATCTGCATCATAAAGGGAACTTCTTTCACATCGTTGTGTTTAGGTGACAATTGACCTAAAAATACTGTAGCAAGAGGCCTAAATACGTACATGAAAGACCCTATACTTCCAAAAAAGGTGGCAAAAGCTATAAACATAAGTCCTTTGCTCGCTAAACCTTGGAAGATCAACCACTTTGATGCGAATCCACTCGTGGGTGGTATCCCCGCAATGGAAATTATGGCAACTAAATAAGCGGCAAAGGTTACAGGCATTTTCTTTATCAACCCACCCAGTTCACTCATATTAGTTGTACCAGTCCTATAAGCAACCGCTCCAATAGTTAAAAACATAGCGGCTGATGCCATTGCGTGATTGAAAATATGCATCATTCCACCCGCGAATCCTACTTGATCTAAAAGCGAGATACCGATCAATATGTATCCACCATTTGCAACGGTGGAATAAGCTATCAATCTTTTAGCGTCTTCTTGTTTTATTGCCATAAGGGTTCCAACTATAATGCTTATTGCTCCTAAAACCATGATTATATAATTTTCATAAGGAACACCGATTATATGAATATGGGTAGAAAAGATCTGCGAAGTAGGTATAATTGCGCTAACCAACAACGCTATAAATGCCCCCATTTTAACTAATCCTCCCGAAAGAACTGGAGAAAAAGTGTGAGGAGCGTTCCCATGGGCAATGGGGAGCCACGTGTGAAATGGGAAAATTCCGAGTTTTGCTAGTCCTGCAATAATAATTACAAAATAAGCCATCACGGCTGTATTGGGACTGCTAATTAAATTCTGTGAGATACTTTCTATATCAAAAGTTTGATACAATGAGTATAAATACATCACAGCAAAAAACATTGAAAAAGAACCGATCGTACTGATTGCGTAATAAACTACAGAGGCCTTCCTTGATTTACCAAGGGGAATTATGAACAAGGAAGACCAAACTACCATCTCCCAAAATATGAATAACGTAAGAAAATCCTTGGCAAAGAAAACCCCCAACGTAGAAACTACAGAAAACACGTAGAGCATGTTGTATGAAGCAGGATTAACCATTTTTTCTATCCAATATGGATTAAAAAAAGACACAAGAAAATAAGTTAAAACCATTATTATGGAAAAGAACCAACCATAATTAGAACTCACCAATTGCAATGAAAATCCTCCAAAAGACCAAAGGTTAAATACTGTTCCAACATCGTTCATATATCCAAACAAAAAAACTAAAACAAACAATGTTGAAAAAATGGTAAAGTAGCTACCCAACTTTTTGTTTATCTTTGTTAAGAAAAAAGTCAAAATCGATAACAACAAACCTGTAATTAACAGAGAGTTTAACGCCATCTACATCACTCCCACTGACAAATAAGATAAGGATTCCTTCAAAGGTTCAGATACATTCTGTACAAAAACTCCGAGTAATTCTGGGTAGATTCCTCCAATAATGAATAAGAACCCAACAACTACCGATACTACACTTATAACAAATAGCTTGTTCATAGAAAATCTAGTTGTCAACTTTTCAGTTGCCTCCTCGTGTTCTTCACCTGGTACCCATAGTTTAACTAGCATCCTTATATAATAAACACCTTCCAACAAACTTCCCAACAATATTACTAATGGAATAATCCAGTTGGTATTGAAAGCAGTGTTTATAATATTGAATTTCGCATAAAAACCGAAGAACAAAGGAAGACCTATCAAAGACAAAGCAGAAACAGTAAATCCAAAACCTATTAGAGGATACTTTCTAAATATCCCCGCAGCCTGATCAATAGAATCACTTGAATTATTCTCATAAACGTTCGCGGCAGTAGAAAACATAACTATCTTAGCAAAAGCATTGTTTATAATTTGTAAAATTGCTGCGTACCCCCCACCTATTAAAAATAGTCCAGTGATCAATCCTGCCTGTCCAATACTTGAGAAAGTAAGTATCTCTCTCATATTCTTTGTGGCGGTCGCAGAAGCTTCGGCAAATATAAAGGTGATGAAAGTAATCGCGATAAAAATATTAAACAAAGGCCCACTAATGGTAATTAAATTGGAAAAGAACCTTCCAAATACCAAAAAAACTGTTGACGCATAAACAGCAGAAAATAATGGGGCAGTCAAGGTGTTTACATTAGAATAAATACCTCTAACCCAACTATTAAAAGGTATAAGTTTTGCCTCAACCGCTAAACCTGAAAAAATTAAAATGGAAACTATCAGTTGAATATTTGCTGAAAGTTCCGAAAAATGCATGGACAAATCAGACATGTTAAGACTTCCAACAACGGCGTATACAATAATTATTCCAAGTAAATACAAACTAGATCCCACGGAACCTAAAACCAAATAATTAAACGTATGATGGTACTTTCCATGTAACGTTGATATTATATAAGCTGAAATAGTGGCTATTTCAAAGAAAACGTAGAAGTTGAATAAATCATTAGTTAACACCATTCCATTTAGACCGGCTAAAGATATTAACAGAGGCAATGAATATTTTTCAATCTTCTTTATTCCAATCAGAGAGGAAACGAGAAACAAAACATTAATTAATACTATCCCGAATAAAGAATAATTATCCACCAACAAGTTAATACCAAATGGCGGTTGCCAGCCTCCAAGTTCGTAACTTCCTTTTTGTACAAAAAAAGCAAAGATGGTGTTTAAAATCAACCCAAAAAACAAAAGAGATTTTGAAAGGTTTTTAAACATTACCCCAACGAACGCTAGAAGTAGAGGGATAACTATTAAAAGTACTGGATTAATCATCTGAACCACCTCTAATTTCATCTATTTCGATAGAACCTTTTTCAAAGTATACCTTTCTAATAAAAGCCAAGCCTAAAGCGGTAGTCCCAAAACCGATAACAATGGCTGTTAATACCAACGCTTGAGGGAGTGGATCAACATAATTTGAAACAGATTCAAGCGTTATAATTGGTGCGTTACCACCTTTAACGTATCCAATAGATATAATGAATAAATTCAAACCTAATTCTAAAAGGTTCAGTGAAATAAGCATCTTAATCAAATTCTTCGATGAGAGTAAGCCGCAGATTCCAACAAAAAACAGAGCTAAAAATAAATACTGAATCATTCTTCTCCCCCCTGTGTTAAAAAGTTGCCTATAATATTTGACAATTCAGAACCAACCTTTAAACCTATCAAAACGTAGAGTATAGGTGTCAATCCTGCGCTGAAAAGTTGACCAATCTCGCCCGAAGGCAAAAAGTTGTATAAAAATGAATTAAAAGCAAAAAGCCCAATTAACCCTAAGACTATAACCAAAACTCCCGAGGTACCTTCAAGTACATTGAAGGCGTTCATCTTCTCTTTGAATTTATCATCGCTAATGTACATCAATAAAACCGATGAGGCTATCATAGCACCACCAGGGAATCCTCCACCCGGAGTTAAATGACCATGAATGAATATATATATTCCAACGATCAATATAATGCCTGTTATAATTCGAACACCAGCTTTGAGAATGAAATTTGGTTTTACGCGAAATACAATTCTTTCTTTTCCTACATTTAAAAGCAACGCTACCCCCATTGCCGAAATAAAAAGGACTGTTAATTCTCCTAAGGTATCAAATCCTCTGTAATTAACAACTACAGAAGTAACAATATTAGCCGATCCTGTTTCCGGAAAAGGCCTGGTTTCATCTACATTCTTTTCTATATATTTTTGTGAAACGGTGTTATTTAAATCTCTTTCACCATACTTTGGAAAGAAACTTTCTGGATCGTACAATAATGAAAAAATAAAAAAAGCAAGGGCAAGCGTCATTAAAGCTGAGATAAACTTCTTCATTATTTTTCACCACTCTTTTTCATAGTCATCAGAGTAAATACGAAGAGCGAGGTCATCAAACCCGAACCTATAACAGCTTGAGTTATAGCAACATCTGGAGCTTTCATGATTATGAACTCCACTACTGAGAGCAAAGACGTTATAGATAAAAAAACGATGGAATTCAACAACTTTTTCGATTCAATTGCCATCAAAGCGAAGAGAATCATTGTAAAACCAATGATTACAGCTATTATTTCAATCATCTTGGCTCATCTCCTCTTTCTCATACAAACTTTTTAAATCATCTTTTTGTAATTTTGCTATTTTTGCACCATGTAAGTAGGAGGCGCGAGCTAAAACGGAACTTCCAACCGGATTGGTGATGGTCATAAAAACGACTAAGATTAGTGACTTCAAAAACCACGTAGGGTTTAAAAATCCAACTCCTAAAATTAAAGAAAACGCACCTAAAGTAGTGGCTTTCGTACCTGCCTGTATTCTATTGAAAACATCCGGCATTCTGAATATCCCTAAACCTCCCAACAGATAGAAAATTCCTCCAATTATTATTAAAACGTCTCCGATCACCTTCATTTTTTCGCCTCCAAATATCTGGAAAGAACAACCGTTTCCAAAAAGGACAGAACTCCGTAAACTATTGCAATATCCAAATAAATTTCATTTTTAAAAATATGCGACAGCAAAACAATAATTCCTGTGATCATGACGTTCATAGTGTCCAAAGAGACGATTCTATCTGTTACTTCAGGACCAATTATCATTCTCAAGATCGAAAAAAACACACCTATTCCAATGAGGCTAAATACGACAATCTCTATCATTTGTATATCCTCCCCAAAATTTTTTCGAAAGTCCCTGTAACATGCTTTTTGTAATCTTTTTCGTTTTTGCCTTTTATATCTATCCAATGGATGTATAGGTTTTCATCATCAGAATCAATCGCTAGTGTCCCAGGGGTTAAAGTAACGGAATTGGCTAAAGTTAACTTACCAACATCTCCCTTCAAATCAATAGGAATTTTCACAAAACCTGGGTTTAAAGGTATTTTTGGTGTTAAAACCCTCCTTGCAACGTCGATATTTGATAAAAACATTTTGTAGACGAAAACAGGTACGTAAACAACCACAAATAAAGGTAGTTTGTAAACAATGGAAAGATCAAACTCATAATCCACAAGACCTGCAATGACTCCTGCTAAAACAATTGAAACTAAGAACCCTACGATCAATTCAGAAAGGTTAAAAGAAGTCAAAAACAGCCAAATTACTAGAAGAACAACAAAAGTTGAAACAAACTTCTTCACAACAATCCCTCCACTTTATATAGTTTGTGAAAAAAAACTCATACTTGACACAATGTGAATAATATACCCATACATTATACCAGTAAGTGGTATAATGTCAAAATCAAGAAAACACCTTCTAATTGAATATATTCGTTCTTAATTACCTTTAATTACCCCAAATCGCTAATTTTCTACCGTATTTATTTTTTATGGTATAATTGAATATGCAATTTTTTATATCTTCTTTTAAGTATTGATCACCTTCCAGGGGGTACCATTGAAAGGAGGAACTAGATATGCAGAGAAGGATTTTGGGTAAGACACAAGAAGAACTCTCTATCATAGGTTTGGATTTGGAAAAGCTGCTGGTAAGCGAATATAATTATGAAATTAAAAGGTTTTTAGAAAAGTTTATTCTAGGTGGTGTAAATTTCTTTGAAATTTCGCCTACATTGGAACCTAAAGACGAAGCGACTATTTTTCCAATAAATTTGCATAGGGATAAACTTTTTATTGCGGGTAAGTCTTTCTCCAAAAGCAGTGATGAGATACAACTGGACATAAAAGAACTCTTAGCTAAATTCAATCTTCAATATCTAGACTTGATCCAAATTGTTGCAAATACCCAAGAGGATATTCATAGAATTCTAGGTCCTGAAGGCGCGTTAGAGGGATTCTTTGCCGCCAAAAATTTGGGCTTAGTAAAATACATAGGTTTTTCAACAAACAAAGAAAGCATAGCTTTACAACTTTTAGAAAGTTATGATTTTGATTCGATTACCTTTCCCATAGATTGGATGAATTGGTACACTGGTTATGGAAGAAAAGTAATTTCTAAAGCCAAGGAAAAAGGAACTGGCGTAATAAGTAAACAAAATCTTATAAAAAAGATAACGAAGATAAATGCAGAAAAAGGGATATCGGACCTTCTTTATATTCCTTCTGAAAGTTATGAAGAAGTGAAGACAACGATAAGATTTTCTCTTACTAAGCCAATAACCTCTATATTATGCTCTAGCCACATAAACCTTTTAGAATGGTTAATAAAAGCAGCAGACGAATTCACACCACTTGATATTCAAGAAGAAGAAAATTTGCGAAAAAGTTGTGAAGATCTAGGAAAAGTTTTTAACCCTAAAAACATTTGAGGAGAAATTTTATGTATGTATCAGTAATAGGAGGAATAAATACAGATTTCAAAGGATCTTCTTACGAAAAATTATCTCTCAAGACTTCAAACCCTGGACGTATCTTTTATTCTTCAGGAGGTGTAGCTCGGAATGTTGCCCACAATTTATGCAAATTAGAAGTCCCTGTTAATTTATTTGGAGCAGTTGGGAACGATGTATTTGGTGAAATAATTTTAGCCGAATTAGATAATCTAAAGATAAATACTAATTTTATCAAGATTTGTGATAACCGTCGTACGGGTGTTTACCTGGCTATTTTAGACGAAAAAAAAGATATGTTTGTCTCTATATCAGACATGGATATTATTAATGAGATAAATATAAATTATATAAAAAAACACAAAGATACGTTACTCCAATCAAAAATTGTCTTTCTTGAAGCAAATTTAGAACCTCAGACGATAGAATATATACTTAAAATCCTTGAAAACACGAATGTTTACACAGTTTTTAACGCCGTATCAAATCTAAAAGTAAAAAAATTAAAAAATATAACTGGAAAAATAGATTATCTGACCCTAAACTTCTCAGAATTGAAATCCTTAAGAGAACAAGAAAACTTGAATTTTTTTGATTATAAAAGTATACAAAAGACTTTTCCAGAAAAATTCCCCAATATTTTTAATTTAATTGTAACAAACGGGGAAGAGGGGGTTCTCCTTTTAAACAATCGCTTTAAAAGAGCAGATTTCTTTTCTGTAGCTGAAGTCGAAGACTCTGAAATAGTCGATGCCAATGGTGCCGGAGATGCTTTCACTGCTGGATTTATCTACGGCATTTACAAAGATGCTGATATAGAAAAAAGCATTGAATACGGAATAAAAGCCTCTCAAATTACCCTAAAAAGTCCAAAAACAGTTGCAGATGAGTTATCTCCTAAAATTTTTGGGGTGGGGAGCAAAGGTATTGATTTCTCATCCTAATGGGTGGGGGGTGGGAAAAGCAGGGCGTAGCCCTCTCTGCTGGGCTAGGGACCGCAGGTCCCTTTTTTAGAAGGGTGGGAAGCGGGGGAAGGGCGCTAATAAAGATTCTTATTCCTCACGGGCGGGCTGCGGGGTGGAGGGGCGCTATAGAAAGTTTGTAAAACAATAAAAATACAGCTTTTGGAGGAAAACTAATATGAATACAACCCCATATTTAGAAATAAAAGAAGAAGTGTACCAAGCTTTAAAAGAAAATAGACCTATCGTTGCCTTGGAATCAACTATAATTTCTCATGGAATGCCTTATCCACAAAATGTAGAAGTGGCAAAAAATGTAGAAGAAACAATAAGAGAAAGGGGAGCAGTTCCAGCAACTATCGCAATAATAGATGGCAAAATGAAAGTAGGATTATCAAAAGAAGAATTAGAATTCATGGCCACCTCCAAAAATATATTGAAAGCAAGCAGGATGGATCTCCCCGTTATCCTTGCAAAAGGTTTTAACGCCGCTACCACGGTTGCAGCAACTATGATAATAGCTGAACTTGCTGGAATAAAGGTTTTTGTAACAGGAGGAATAGGAGGTGTACATAGAAACGCTCAAGAAACTTTTGATATCTCCGCAGACCTGCAAGAGCTTGCCAAAACCAACGTGGCGGTGATATCTGCTGGACCTAAAGCTATATTAGATCTTCAATTAACCAAAGAATATCTAGAAACTTTCGGTGTCCCAGTGATTGGCTATCAAACAGACGAACTTCCATGCTTTTTTTCGAGGGAAAGTGGGATAAATGTACCTTATAGAGTTGAAACTCCTAAAGAAATCGCATCAATAATGAAGACAAAGTGGGACTTGGGCCTACAAGGGGGCATTTTTATTGCAAATCCTATTCCTAAAGAGTATTCACTGGATTTTGAGGAAATAGATAAAACAATAGAAAACGCAATAGAAGAGGCTAAAAGGCGAAAAATAAAAGGTAAGGAATTAACCCCCTTTCTACTTTCAAAAATAAACGAATTAACAAAAGGGGAAAGTTTAAAAGCAAATATTGAATTAGTCTACAACAATGCCCAACTTGGTGCAGAAATAGCAAAAGAGTTTAACATCCTATCTTAGGGGAAAGGAATGATGTATTTGAAAGAGAAACCCATCAAAAGAGTTGCGGCAATTCACGATCTTTCAGGTTTTGGAAAAGCTTCTTTAACCGTTGTAATTCCTATATTATCTTCTATGGAGATTCAAGTCTGCCCACTTCCCACTGCCATACTATCAACCCATACAGGGGGGTTTGAGGATTACTCTTTTTTGGATCTAACAGACAATATGAAAGATATAATATCGCATTGGAAAAAATTAGACCTGAGTTTTGATGCCATTTATAGTGGTTTTTTAGGTTCAGAAAAACAGATCGATATTGTAATGGAATTTATACAATATTTTTCACAGAAAAATGAAACTCTAGTAGTCGTTGATCCAGTAATGGGGGATGACGGGAGACTTTACGCTACCATTACTGAAGGCATGGTCAAAGATATGAAAAAACTAGTTTCCAAGTCTCATGTAATAACACCAAATTTAACGGAAGCTTGTTTTCTTTTGGATGAAAAGTACGACCAAGATATTAGTGAAGAGATGTTGAAAAGCTGGTTAAAACGTTTGTCAGACATGGGCCCAGAAATCGTTATTATAACAAGTGTTCCTGATGAATCTAAATCAAAAATAGGGGTATTAGCTTATGAAAGGACAAATAATAGGTTTTGGAAAATCACCAATAACTATATAAAAGCCTTATACCCTGGTACAGGGGACTCCTTTGCAAGCGTTATCGTTGGTAGTCTTTTAAACGGAGACAGTGTACCAATGGCAATAGACAGGGCTACTCAATTCGTTTCTACGTGTTTAAAAGCTAGTTATGGTTATAAATATCCCCAAAGGGAAGGCATACTTTTAGAAAAAGTGCTTGATACTTTGAACGCCCCAACACTTTTACAAAGCTATGAGATTTTTTAGAAGAGTTTTTGTTGTATAATATTAGAAAGGAAAAGGTTGGTGCTTAAAAGTCATGAATTTATCTGTGTATTCAGAAATCGGAAAATTAGAAAAAATCCTTCTACATAGACCGGGAAAAGAGTTAGAAAATTTATCTCCTCATTATCTTTCTGATCTGTTATTTGACGATATTCCTTTTTTGTATAAAGCGCAAGAAGAACATGATTACTTTGCAAATGTTTTAAGAGAGAACGGTGTAGAAGTTTTGTATCTTACTGAATTGTTGACGGAAACGCTTAATGATTTGGATTTAAAAGAAAAATTTGTCAAAGAGTTTTTACAATTCTCAGAAATATACAATAGCTTCATTTATGCTCTTTTAAAAGATTATTTGTTTTCCCTAGATACCAAAGAAATGGTGGATACTATAATATCGGGTATACGTTCTGATGAACTAGAAATTAACAGAAACATCTTCTCCTTGAGGGTTAGAAGAGCGGATATAGAGTTACCTTTTTTCCTTCCACCTATGCCGAATCTATATTTTCAAAGGGATCCTGTGGCGATTTTGGGAAAAGGTGCCTGCGTGAACAGAATGAAAACCTCAGCAAGAAGAAGAGAAGTTATGCTTATGGAATATGTCATAAAATACAACACAAAATTTGAAGGCACCCCATTGTATTACGAGAAAGATTACCCTTATCCAATAGAGGGTGGGGATATCTTAGTGTTAAGCGAAAAAGTTTTAGCGGTAGGGATTTCTCAAAGAACCTCACCAGAAGCTGTTGAAATCCTAGCTAAGAAGTTTCTAAAAGAAAATAAAGACACCTTTGAGAAGATAATTGCTTTTATAATACCTGATAATAGGGCTTATATGCATTTAGACACCATATTCACAATGGTTGATTACGATAAATTTCTAGTACATGCAAATTTAAAAGAAGATATAGATACTTTCATTATTACTAAGTCTAAAGAGGGATTTGATTTTTATGAAGAAGAAGAAAGTTTGGAAAACATATTAAAAAAACATCTTAATTTAGATCATGTCGAAATTATTAAATGTGGAAACGCTGATATAATAGCATCACACAGAGAGCAGTGGAATGATGGCTCCAACAGTTTGGCAATAGAACCCGGAAAGGTTATCACCTACGACCGAAATTACATTACCAACAGAGAATTAGAAAAATCGGGGATAGAAGTTTTAACTATACCCTCCAGCGAACTATCTAGAGGAAGGGGAGGCCCTAGGTGCGCTAGTATGCCACTTATAAGGAGGAGATACTCTTGAGAAAAAAAGTTTTGATAATGGGAGCTGCAGGTAGAGATTTTCACAATTTCAACGTTTATTATCGCGATAATCCTGACTACGAAGTTGTTTGCTTCACAGCCACACAGATTCCTGATATCGAAGGAAGGCTTTATCCCAAAGAACTCGCTGGAGAGTTGTATCCCAATGGGATACCCATAGAATCAGAAGCAAACCTAGTCAATCTTATCAAAGAAAACAACATCGACGAAGTTGTGTTATCCTACAGCGATTTGCCGTTTTCGTATGTAATGGAAAAGGCTTCTTTGGTGCTTGCTAGTGGCGCAGATTTTAAACTTCTGGGCCCCAATAATTCTATGTTGAAATCCAAAAAACCTATTATCTCGATTTGTGCCGTTAGAACCGGTTCAGGAAAAAGTCAAACAACGAGGAGAGTTTTGGATATTCTAAAAAATAAAGGTTTAAAAGTAGTTTCAATCAGACATCCAATGCCATATGGGAACCTAGTAAAGCAAAAGGTACAAAGGTTTGCCACTTACGAAGATCTAGATAAACACGAATGTACAATTGAAGAAAGAGAGGAGTATGAACCTCATATAGATAGGAACTCTGTCATCTATGCAGGTGTTGATTATGAAGAGATATTGAGACAGGCGGAAGAAGAAAATCCCGATGTTATATTATGGGATGGTGGAAACAACGATTTTTCATTCTATAAACCCGATTTATCTATCGTTGTAGTCGATCCACACAGAGCCGGTCATGAAGTATCCTATTTCCCTGGAATGACGAATCTTATTATGGCAGATGTTCTAGTTATCAATAAAGAAGAAACAGCAACATTGGAAGGCATTGAAAAAGTAAGAGCAAATATAGAAAAATGGAATCCAAACGCAACAGTGATCGATGCTGCGTCTCCTTTGTTCGTCAAAAATCCTTCTATTATAAGAGGAAAGAGATGCCTTGTTATTGAAGATGGTCCAACCTTAACTCACGGCGAAATGACCTATGGAGCCGGTTTCATAGCTGCCAAAAAGTTTGGAGCTTCTGAAATAATTGACCCAAGACCTTATGCAGTTGGTTCAATAGTAAATACTTATAAGAAATATACTCATCTTGATAAAATACTTCCCGCAATGGGTTATGGAAAAAAACAGATAAAAGAACTGGAAGAAAGCATCAATAAATCCGATGCCGAAGTTGTGGTTATAGGTACACCAATTGATCTAACAAGAATTATGGACATAAAAAAACCTACAGTTAGGGTAACTTACGAGTTGCAAGAAATCGGTAAACCTGATTTAGAAGAAGTTTTAAGTAATTTTTTAGAAAACAAATAAAATTTTTGAGAGATGCTCATTGAGAGCATCTCTCGTTGATGTTTTTTAATTTCTAAATTATCTAAGGAATTCGCATGTTGGAGGTGTGTTTTGTGGCAAATGTGTATGTTGGAGGAAAAAGAAAAAGAGGCAGAGGAATATGGCTTATCTTGATAATAATTATCGCTATAATCGCGGTTTTTTTAGGTTTCATGTTATATAGGTACAACCAGTTCGTCAACAATCCTGTAGCAACATCTAGTAGTGTAACTTATACAGTATCTTATGACGATGGGTTATATTTTGTAAGGGTTCTTAACGACAACAGGAAGATAATGATAGTCAAAATTGAAGATGGAACTACCTTCCCAGAGTCTTATATTACATTATCTTCTGAAAATTTAGACAAAGTTACAAATGATTTTTTAAAGTTGTTTGATCTTAACTCGAATTTCAATTATTATTTTTACCTAAATGATGAAGTTGCCAATGAATTTATAAGTAAATTAGGTGGTAGCAACTTAAAAGGTATTGATGGATTTTTTGAGGCTTTGAAGAATAGTGAGATGAGATTTTGGAAAGTTTTCAGTTTGGGGGAGTACGTAGATATAGTAAAAAATTACAATAGGTCCACAAATTTGGACGAAGAAGGGATTTATGCCCTCATTAATGGCTTTTCAAAGTATTCTATAACCGATTACGAGAATTTAACCGTTCCGCTCCTTTTAAATGAACCTCTTCAAATCAATATATCAAATCAAACAATCGAAAGAAAATACGCCGATGTAGAGGCTTTTGAGAGGATCAAAGAGATCGTGGAGTGATTATTATTTGAAAATACATATTTTAAGAATTTTATCTTTCATCTTTCTGATTTTTTTGGCACTGAGTTTTATAATACCTTTAGGTAAGAACATTCGATTAGATAGATCTTCTATAGAATTTCCTTACTATTTCTTAGTCCTGGGAATGGACGAGAACATCGAAAGTTCAACAAGAACTGATGTCATAATCTTAGGGGGAATCGATAAAGGAAAAATCGTTTTTCTACCCATACCAAGGGATCTTTTGATCAGTATCGATCAAAGTGAAAGAAGAATTAACTCTGTTTATGAAATTTACGGCATAGACAGGCTAAAAGAAGAGGTCGAAAAATTAAGCGGTGTTCAGATTTCAGATTACATAATTTTTGATTATTCTATATTTAAAAGTATTGGTGATTTATTTGCTCCAATAGATATATACATAGAATCAGATATGAGTTACTCAGATTACCATCAAAATTTACACATAGATTTTAAAAAAGGGTATAATAAGTTAAACGGTGAAGAATTGTTATATTATGTAAGGTATAGAGATACATCGGGAGATTTAGGAAGGATGGAACGTCAAAAAAATGCTGTATTGGCTTTATTGGATGAAGTTCAATCTGCTGGAATAAATAAACTCCTTGAAGCTATTAATATAGGTTTATCTGACACGATTAATTCTTTTGAAATCCAAGATCTACTTTTTTTGTATAACCAAGCGAAGGATGCCCAGATGGAATTTATCTCATTCCCCTATCTAATCAAAGATAGCTATGTAGTTGCTGATGAAAGTAAAATACCCCAAATTCAATACAAGTTGAAAACCTTTGAAACATATTCTGACCAAAGCAATGATAAACCAAAAATTCTCATAACCAAAAATTTTTCTAGTAAATTATATAATTTTTATACATATGTTTTTGACGTATGGAAAAAACCGGGGTATCAGATTAAGGTTTTGGATGAAACTTTTGATGGTTTAAGTGACCAATATTCATATGTTTTTTTTAGGAACGTCGAAGAAGAAACTAAGGAAAAGATAAAGGCAGATTTGAAAGAGACGTTCGGAACAAATTTCATCGAAATAGAAGATAAGTACAAATATTTCCAGTTGATAGATTTTATTTCAGAAAATTTGAACGATCCAACGGATTACGATGCTCTGGTGGTTCTCAATGAAAGGTGGTAAAAGAAATAATCCGGTTTTACTTTTGGCTATTTCTTTTTTCACAAGGTCGAAAAAAAACTTTAAATTCTCACTCATCGCTATGATAATAGGGGTATGGGGTATTATAGTAGTTACTTCAATAATAAATGGTTTCGATAGCTTGTTAATAGATTCAATAACTAATTTTTATCCTCATCTAGTTGTTAGAGGAAATTACACTCAAACCTCATCAGAAATAGACGAAATTGTAAATTTCAACATCTCCTCTGTAGCAGTTATAAACCAATCTAAAATTGCCTTCTCTCAACTTATGGAATTGGATGATCTATCAATCTATGAAGGATTTATAAATGAGGAAAAGGGTACCGAAGGCCTTATATTAGGAAATAAATTAGCGAATAATCTCAATGTTGAAATTGGTGATACCATAATAACTGTTAAAACAAGCGGTCTATTGCCGATTTTCCAAGAAAGTACCGTTACAGGAATATTCGATTCTGGGGTATATTCGTATGATTCAACCTTCATATTGTCTCAAAATTCGAATTCAAAAGAGTATACTGGTATTTTTTTAAAAAATCCAAACAAGGCTCAACAATTTAAAGAAAAATATCTTTCTAGTTACTCCGCCCTCACTTGGGAAGAGTCCAACGAAACTTTGGCTAAGGCAGTCCAATTTGATAGCTTGATAGCTTTTATGATAACTTTTTTCATTCTTTTGATTTCTGGATTCAGTATATCAAACTCTGTTTCTTTCTCTATCTTTACCAGAAAAAAAGAGATAGCTATTTTAAGGGCTCTTGGTTTTCAAAGAAGACAAGTAACTACTATTTTTATCTTAGAAACTTTTTTAATATCTCTAGTAGGATTTGTACTTGGAGTTATTGCCGGTGTTTTAACCTGCTGGTTTCTAATTATTTTAAAGATCCCATTACCCGAAGGCCTCTTTTATGTGGAATATTTACCCATTAAGATAACAGCCAGCTCTTTTTTGATAGCCTTTTTAATAAACAGTTTTGTATCCATTTTTTTTAGTTATGTCGCATCAAGGCGAGCAGCGAGCTTCAATATTGTAGAATCTTTAAAAGATGAATAGAAGGGGGAGCTTAATTTGGTGGAAAAAGCATTTGTGATGATAAAACCTAACGCTGTTAAAAGAGGACTAATTGGTGAAATAATCAAAAGATATGAACAAAAAGGCCTAAAAGTAGTTGCTATGAAGATGATAAAGATGAAAAAAGCACAAGCTGAAGAGCTCTACAAAGTACACCAAGGTAAGGATTTTTATCAACCATTGATAGAATTCATACTATCTGGACCTGTGGTTGTTATGATTATAGAAGGCCCAAGGGTTATTGAAGCTGTTAGAAGTATAAACGGTGAAACGGATCCCCTAAAAGCTCAGGCAGGAAGCATTCGTGGAGAATTTGGGATAAGTGTCAGAAAGAACATTGTACATGCCTCAGATTCGATTCAAAGTGCTGAACAAGAGTGGAAAATTTTCTTTGAAGAAAATGAGATTTTTGAATATCTATGCGGGTTTGAAAACGAGTTGTAAACATCAAAGAGGTGAGGTTTATGAGGGTTGTAGGTCTTATTCTTTCTGGATCCACCAAAGATAATTTAGATAAATTAACTTTAAAAAGAACTAGCGCAGCCGTTCCTGTTTTTGGTAAGTACAGAGCAATAGATTTTACGTTAAGCAATATGGTAAATTCTGGCATCACAAACGTAGGAGTATTTACTCAATACAATCCTAGGTCTCTCATGGATCATTTGGGAAGCGGTAAAGAATGGAACTTGGATAGAAAAAGAGGGGGATTATTCATACTTCAGCCATTTATAAGCCCTCAAAGTCATAAAATGTACTATGAAGGAACAGCGGATGCAATATTTCAAAATTTGACCTTTTTGAGAAGATCATACGAAGATTTTGTTTTAATTGGTTCTGGAGATCATATATATAATATTGATTTTAGACCGCTTTTCAAATACCATGTAAAAAACGGCGCAGATATTACGTTGCTAACAAAAACTGTAGAAGAGGGAGTAAATTTTAGCCAATATGGACAAGTCATTACAGACGAAAATAACAGAATCACACAAATCTATGAAAAGGACTCCCAATATCGCTCTGATAAGATTTTTTTGGGTGTTTATTTTATAAACAAAGCGTTTTTGATGGAAATTCTATATGCCAACGTATCAAACGGTAAATTCGATCTATTAAAAGATATAATCATTCCCAATTTATCCAGGATGAGAGTTTTTTCTTACGATTTTGATGGTTATTGGAAAAATATAAAAAAATCTGTGGAAGATTATTATAATATTAATATGGATATTCTAAAAGAAGAGGTCAGAAATGAATTGTTCTATTCACCAGAAAGAAAAATATATACTAAGCTCAAAGATTCGGCCCCACCGAAGATTAACGTTAACGCCGAAGTCTCCAATTCATTTATATCTGATGGTTGTATAATAAATGGAGTTGTTAGAAATTCTGTCCTTTCTAGGGATGTGTACGTTGGAGCGGGTTCAGTAATAGAAAATTGTATAGTACTTCAAGGAAGTTATTTAGAGGAAGGAAGTGTAATTAGAAAGACAATAATTGATAAAAACGTAAGGATAAGATCAGGGAGAAAGTTAGAAGGCATAGGTAACGAGATCAACGTTATAGAAAAAGGGGCTGTTCTATAAAGGAGGCATTGAAATGCGTGTTTTAGCTATCATTTTAGCTGGAGGTCAAGGAACAAGACTTGGGGTAATTACAAACAATTTAGCAAAGCCCGCCGTACCCTTCGGTGGAAAATATCGTATGATCGATTTCACTTTAAGTAATTGCGTTAATTCAAATATAAATACAGTAGGTGTTGTCACTCAATATATGCCACATAGGCTAGTAGAACATTTGGGGATAGGAAAACCCTGGGACTTGGACATAAAAGGCGGAGGTTTACATATTTTGCCCCCTTATCTAAGCAGATCAGGAACTTCTTGGTACCAAGGAACAGCCGATGCGGTTTATCAAAACATAGAATTCATAGAAAGGTATAAACCTGATTTTGTGTTACTGTTGTCAGGGGATCATGTATATAAAATGGATTACAACGATATAATAGATTATCATATAGAAAAAGATGCCGATGGTACTATAGCCTGTATGGAAGTACCAGTGAGCGAAGCACATAGATTTGGTATAATGGTCACTGACCCTTTCGATAGAATAATCGAATTTCAAGAAAAGCCCAAAGAACCAAGAGGAACCTTGGCTTCTTTGGGTATATATGTATTCAAATGGAATTTTCTAAAAGATGCTCTAATAAGAGATGCCAAAGATAATACTTCTGAACATGATTTTGGAAAAAATATTATTCCCAAATCGCTAGTAGAAAATTCTCAACTGTATGCTTTCAACTTTGAAGGGTATTGGAGAGACGTTGGAACTTTAGAATCTTATCTTGACTGTAATCTTGAGATAATTTCTCCCTTGCCTCCGTTAGACCTTCATGATGAAAATTGGAAAATATACACTCAATCGGAAGAGTTACCACCTGCTTTCATTGCAAAGGGATCTAGTGTAATAAAAAGCTTTGTTAGTGAAGGATCAGAAATATATGGTACAGTTGAAAATTCAGTAATTTTCCAGGGGGTAACCGTTTCAGAGGGAACTTATGTAAAAGATTCCATAATAATGAATAACGTATTTATCGGCAAAAATTCGTATATAGAAAAAACAATTATTGCTGAAAACACTATTATCGGTGATTCGGTTGAGATAGGAAAAGGCAAATTTTCAGAATCAAAAGTCGATAAAAAGATCTATAATTCAGATATAACTGTAATAGGCTTCAACTCGAAGATAAAAGACAAGATGATAATAGGGAAAAATTGTGTAATAGACAACGAGATAGATTTAAATGATTATGATGTGGAAGAAATAAAAAGTGGGGAAGGAATATCAAAGTGAACAAAAAATTTTTAGAAAAAACGTATATTCAAGAAAAGGGGAAAAAATATGGACTTTTATGCATTAAAATTTTTAGCAACCTCAAATTTAACTGGTGAAACGTATGTGGGATATATGTTTGGTAAAAAGGCTCAAACCCCCTATTTTAATGTTCTTTTGTTGAGTAGGGCTCAACTTAGAGAAATAGATCTTCCTGATATAACAAAAGATTATCTCGATTTTAAATCAGACATCGATATGCTGTATTATCAATTGTCTAAGGAAAAAAATAATAACCTTTTAACTCAGTTCAAAGCCTACTTCTACAGCATGCTAAAAAAAATGAAATTCGAGGTCACAGGGACAAAAATCTTTATGGCTATAGAAGATGAAGATGTTTATGTTTTAAAATCAATTTTGAGCGATATTTTAAGTGAATGGTCTGGAGATACAAAGATCAAGCTTGTAGCCCAAAAATTTGATTATAAGGATCTAACCTGGATAACAGCCGTTAAAGAAAAAGGTGAAGAAGGTTTAAAAGAATACTTAACTAGAGAAGACGTTAAAAATGCAACCGAAATCTATCCAATAATAGACCCCATAGAAGGTTATTCCGTTTCTAAATTGGATATAGGTGAACCTATAATAGTTTTACCAATTGAAAATAAAAATGAAGGCGAAAAAAAAATGGGAGAAGTAGTCGAGGGAAAAATTATATCTAAAGAGTTGATTCCTTCAAGCGACTATATATTTTTAAAAGTAGATCTAGGGAATGGGGTTTTGGGTAAAGCGGTAGTTCATAGAGAGTTAAAGGTTTCAGTAGACCAAAATCGACTTCAAATTTTAAGAAAGTCTCAAGAAAAAACTGAACACGAAAACGAAACAAAAACTATCGGAGATTTATACGTCCAAATGAAAAATGATAAAAGTATACCTATTGATAAAAAAATAGGTTCATTAGATGTACTGATAATAGCTGGTTTCTCAATAATAGGTATACTTTTGATAATTTTAATTATTATACTTCTGGGGTCGTTCTAATTTGAAAGTAGTGTTGACTTTTGTTATTATGATCCCAACGTTGATCTTTTCTGTGCTTTCATATGAATATGCCTATCGGATCCTTGAATACAGAAATTTGAAAGAAAAGGAAATCACAGAAGCCTTTGAATTAATAAATGAAGTGGAAGAAATCTTTGCGTTAACGCCTCAAGAGTTTTTGAATAGTTATGAAATTAAACAAACAATATCGACAACAACGAAAGAAGCGACTATTCATGTTTTTGAATATAAGGGATATGACTTCGTATACATCGAAAATACACGCTAAGTAACAAATATATCGAAACAATAGGTGAATGGAGGAATATTTAAATTGCGTTTATCCTATGCTACAGCTGTAGAACTCGGTTTAAAAAAAGGAAAAATTGACTTCCCAAACTACACAGCTTATCTCATGATCGGGGAAAAGTGCCTTTTCAACTGTGCTTATTGTGCACAAGCTAGGAAGGCTGAAAGTAACGCAGATCTATTATCAAGAATCAAATGGCCTGAAATATCTCTAGAAACTTTTAAAAGTATCTTCATCCCAACAAAATTCAAACGTCTTTGTGTACAAGTTGTTTCTTCTTTAGATTACTGGAACGAATTAAACGAATTATTATCTTTATTGAAAGAAACAGAAATACCTATCTCTGTTTCTATAAGGCCAAGAAATATTGAAGAAGTTAGAACCTTGTTTAAAAAGTACAACGTTGATAGGGTTGGAATGGCTATAGATGTAGCAAACAAAGAACTTTTCTCAAAAATCAGGGGCGGTAGATACGAAGTCTATGAAAATATGCTCATAAACGCTTCAAATGATTTCCCCAACAGAATTACAACACATATAATCGTTGGATTGGGAGAAACAGACGAAAATATTATAGAGTTTTTATTAAAAATGAAAAAGTTTAAGATATTGGTAAGTTTATTTTCTTTTACCCCCATAAAGGGGACAAGGTTTGAAAACCTTTTACCACCTTCTTTATCTAGGTACAGAAAAATCCAGATCGCTAGAGAAATCATCTTACAACACGATGTAGAAAAAACCGATTTTCTCTTTGATTCAAATGGTAACCTTGAAAAATTGCCAGAAGCGGAGATAGATATGGAAGAAGCTAAAAAAACCTCGGGATGTCCATGGTGCACCCGTCCTTTTTACAATGAAAAACCAACAAAAGAACCATATAACATCCCCATACCTCGACACATCAATCTCTAAAGTTTCTCTTTTGCGATTTGTCTCCTTACTTCTACTATTTTTTCAACCTCATCGGTAATTATACCATCGTACAAACCCTTGAATGTGTGCAAATATTTAGGATCGTTGACCGTCCACAAAAATATCTTCAAACCCTTTTCTTTCCATTTATGCAAGAGCTCTTTAGAAAGTTCTATATTATCTTTTAAAGCATCTATCCAAAGATTCAAAGAATAAAGATCAATCTCGTTATTCAATTCATCTACGTATTTTAAAGTATCATATTCACTGAGTAATCCAACTTTTGCACTTTTATCTAAACTTCTGACCTTTCTCAAAGCGTCAATTTTGAAAGAAGAAAATAGGGTTCTATCAACTGCCTTCATTCTTTTAGTTATTTCGTAGGAAGGAACAGCCGCTTCAACCTCTTTGATTTCTAAATTAAGAATAGCTCGCTCATCTAAATTAGAGATAACTTCTTCGACCGTTAGAACGGTTTCTCCATTTTTAAAATGTATCTGTTTTAACTCCTCGTAAGTTAATTCCTTCAACTTTTTGTTGTTAATACTATCGTCATGAAGAACAACCAACGTTCCATCTTTAGTTAATCTCGAGTCATATTCAACACCATCGGCACCATATTCTCTGGCTTTTTTAAAAGCTTCGATCGTATTTTCGACAAATTTTGCCCTGTAACCCCTATGCCCTAAAATTACAAATTCATTCATAATTTTTTAATCATCCTCCTAAGCAAGTAATGTGATAAAATAATTATACCATTAGAACTCCTCTTGTTTCAAGAAAGGAGAAAAATTATGAAGGCATGGGAAAACGAATTTAATAGAAGAAGAAACGCCAAACCAAAAAAAGATAACATCGAAAAATGGGAAGATGTAGAAAAAATGAATGTTTTCCCAAAAGAGATATTGGTAACCCTTTGGGATAGTAAAGTTCCAGGTTCTAACGCCCCGGAATCTCTCATCGTTGGTGCAGTCCAATCTGTAGAAAATATGGGTAAAAACGTAAACCAAGCGGAGTTATTGCTGGATAAAGGATTCGAAGCATTAAAAAATAAAGATTACTCTAAATTAAAGGCTATAACTTCAGAAATTTTCTTTTCTCTTTCTAAAGCCGATTCATTGGACAATAACGCATACGAAAAGTATGATAGACCTTTGGACTGGGAAGATATCTCTAACTCTTTTCCTAAGCAAAAATTTAACAATATTGATAATCTAAAAGACAAGATTCATGGTGGTTGGTTAGGCCAACTTGCAGGTGGATCTATGGGAACCAAACTTGAAGGGTATACCCACGATGCGTTGGAAGAAACATATTCTGACCAATTGGGTACTTACATAGGTGAGGTTTCAACGATCAACGACGATGTAACCTATGAATTAATTTTTCTCAAAACTTACGAAGAGAAGTGGGAAAGGATCACTTCAAAGGATTTAGCAAAAAATTGGATATCCTACATACCATTTGGATGGAGTGCTGAGTTGATAGCCCTTGAAAATATTAAAAGAGGAATATTCCCACCCGAATCAGGATTTTTTAATAACCCATTTCAAGAATGGATAGGAGCACAGATGAGATGCATGGTTCATGGTTTATTGCAACCTGGCGATCCATATAATGCCGCAAAGTTATCGTTTATAGATTCACAAGTATCCCATAGTGGTAACGGTATATACGGTGGCATACATAGTGCGGTTATGACATCTTTGGCTTTTTCTGAAAAAGATCCAAGAAAAATAATAGAAAAGTCATTGGATTATATCCCCAAAAATACCGAATTTAAAAAAGTCGTAGATAATGTAGTAAAATATTGTCAAGCAAATAATGATTGGATCAACGTCCTCAGAAAAACAGAGGACAATTTCCAAAGGTATAATTGGGTACATCTGTATCCCAATACCGCCTCTGTTTTGACTTCTCTGTGGTTTGGAGAAGGGGATTTTGATAAAACAATGAAGATCGTATCTTCTTTCGGTTACGACGTTGATTGTAATGCTGGTGAGGTAGGTACGATATTGGGGATCATGTATGGTGCAAACGATTTCCCTTCTTATTGGTCAGACCCTTTGAAAGACACGTTGGAAACCTATTTACCAGATTTTTCAAAGATAAAAATCTCTACATTAGCACAATGGACATTTAAATTAAGTACCCAAAAGGGAATTAATAGATCGTAAAGATTATGGGTGGACAGCGGGGCGAAGGGGGCGCTAAAGCAGATAGCAAAGTTCATAAAAATAGTATAATAAATCGTATGGGGAGGTGTAAAATATGAAAAGATTCACATTTTTTGTGTTCATTGTTATTCTCTTTTCTTTCACAGCTTTTGCCGTACCACAAAGGGTAGCATACGTAATAAACGGTTCCCTTGGGGACCAATCCTTTTATGACTCTGGTTACGCTGGCATAAAACAACTGGAAACTGATTATGGGGTTCAAACAAGGGTAATTGAATGCAACTTTGATCCTTCGCTCTATTATCAAAGTTTACTCACAGCCGCAAATTGGGCAGATGTTATATTCGTAATCTCTTATGGTTTTGAAGAAGAATTAAAAACCATAGCAGCACAATTTCCCAATAAGATATTCGTTAATATTGACACCGTAGTTGAAGATAAACAGGGTATAATATCAAACGTTGATTACGTTGAAGAAGAAGGGGCTTTCATGGCTGGAGTTGTAGCAGGTATCGTTACAACAATGACGGAATTGGAAGGGATAAATCCCCAAAAACTAATAGGGGTTGTAGGCGGAGATGACGATATAGTCATCAGATCCTTTGTATATGGTTATGAACAAGGGGCACATTACATAGATCCGGAAATTGAAGTAAGAACGATATACGTGGGAAGTTGGGATGACCCTGCCAAAGGAAAACAAGCCGCTTTACAACTTTATTCTCAAGGTGTGGATGTAATATTTCAAATCGCAAGTTTAACCGGTACAGGTGTATTACAAGCCGCCCAGGAAGAAGGGAAATATGCTATTGGCGTAGATTCAAATCAAAATGGCCTTGCCCCAGGCCACGTGATCACCAGCGATCTTAAAGAAGTTGGAAAATCCATTGAACTAGTATTTAAAGACATAGTAGAGGGGAGATATGAACCCGGTACGTTGTACAAGCTCGGATTAAAAGCCGGAGCGGTAGGATTGGCTATCGATGAATATACATATCAGATTCTTCCTCAAGAAACTGTAGAAAAAATATTACAGATCCAGCAAGATGTAGCGGATGGAAAGATTGTGGTCAAAGAGTATAGATAATAATAATCCATAGGTGGTTCTAAATGTCATATATACAAATAAAAGATATTTATAAAGTATACCCACCTGATGTTTTAGCCTTGGAAGGAGTGAATTTCTCCTTAGAAAAAGGAGAAATTCACTCTATTATTGGCGAAAACGGAGCCGGAAAAAGCACGTTGATGAAGATCTTATACGGTATGGTACCTCCATCCAGTGGGGAGATCTTTATCAATAGTCAAGAACAAAAAATAACTAACCCAAACGTAGCTATTAAACTTGGGATAGGTATGGTTCACCAAGAATTTATGCTCGTTCCTTCTTTTAAGGTATACGAGAACGTTGTTCTGGGTATGGAAAAGACAAAAAATTTCGGCTTCTTAGATAAAGAAAAAATATTAAATGAGTTAGAAGAGATTACCAAAAAGTTTAGTTTGGCTGTTGATTTACAAGCAACTACTTCTAACCTCTCTGTCGCAGCCCAACAAAAAGTGGAGATTCTAAAATTGTTGTACAGAAAGGTTGACACATTGATTTTTGATGAACCAACAGCGGTATTAACACCTCAAGAAACTCAGCAACTATTCAAAGAGATAAGAAATATTAGAGATACCGGTAAAACCATTGTTTTTATCAGTCATAAATTGGAAGAAGTATTGGAAATCTCAGACATCATAACAGTTATGAGAAGAGGAAAAATTATCTCAACTTTAAAGAACGATAACCTTTCAAAAGGTGAATTGGCAAAAATGATGGTGGGTAAAGAGGTCATGCTAACAGTGAAGAAGGTCCCAAAAGAACCAGGTAAAGAGGTTTTTAAATGTGAAAATTTGACCGTTGCTTCGAATAAAACAAAGATAAACCTATTGTCAAACATCAATATTGTTATTAGATCAGGTGAGATAGTTGGTTTAGCAGGTGTCGAAGGCAACGGTCAATACGAGATTGTACAAACAATAATCGGTGAAATTTATCCGGATCACGGAAAAATTTTTATAGAAGATCAAAATATCACAGAGTTCCCTATTAGAAAAAGAAGAAGACTAATAAGTTATATTCCTGCCGATAGAAAAAGATTTGGATTAGCTTTGAACGCTGTTTTAGTAGAAAATCTTTCAATGACTCACCACTTAGGTGAAAGATTATCAAAATTCAAATACATCATGGATTGGAAAAAGGCTAAAAAATTTGCGAAAGATTTGATCAATCAATACAACATCCTTTCAAGAAGTATAAACGATGTTCCTAAAAGTCTTTCCGGAGGAAATCAGCAGAAATTAATAGTTGCACGTGAATTCAGCCTCGATGCGCCTTTTTTGCTTTTGGACCAACCAACCAGAGGATTAGATGTTGGTTCAATCGAATATGTTCATAACGTTATCCTTGAAATGAGAGAAAAAGGGAAAGGGATTCTGATGATCTCTGCAGATCTGGATGAACTTTTATCTATGTGCGATAGGTTGTACGTGGTACGAAAAGGAGAAATAGTGGCTGAATTAGACCCCAAAATTCACTCAAAAGAAGAAGTGGGCGAATACATGTTGGGGGCTAAACTATGAAAAGTTTAAATAAAATATTAACAGGAATCATTGGTATAGCCTTGTCTTTTCTTGCAGCTGCGGTTTTGATAAAACTCCAGGGAAATTCCCCTATCGAAGCTTATCGAGCATTATTTAATTACGGATTAGCTTCATGGTTTTCTCTTTCTTCAACTTTAAACAACGCTACCCCATTGATATTAACGGGTATGGCTGCAGCAATAGCATTCAGTTCAAACGTGGTGAACCTTGGAGAACCAGGACAACTAATTGTTGGAGCTTTGACCGCTGCGCTTTTAGGATACTATCTACCCATACCAGGAATCTTGGGGATATTTGTTATTTTGGTAATTTCTGGTATCGTTGGGGGCTTATATGGCGGCTTGGCTGGTGTACTAAAAAAGTATTATAAAATGGATGAATTTATAACCACTTTAATGCTGAATTTCATAGCAGATTACTTGACTTTGTACTTGGCGACCTACCCATTTTTGGATGAAAACTCGTATGTTCCCGCCACTCATATGATAAAAAGAGAATTTTTTCTTCCCACTATAAACGGAATAAATATCAGTTTTTTCATAGCGATTTTTATGGTCTTTGTTTCATTTTTTGTTGTGACTTATCTAAAAAAAGGTTACGAATGGCGTATGATGGGACATAATTATGATTTTTCAAAGATAGGTGGCTGTAAAAATGAAGAAAATTTAATCTGGGTTATGTTTTACACAGGGTTCCTTTCCGGCTTAGCAGGTGCTTTGTTGATATTAGGTGGGACTCAACATAGGTTTATTAAAGGAATAGGAGCAAATTATGGCTGGGATGGAGTAATGCTTGCCATAGTGGGAGGTAACGGAGTAGTTGAAACTTCAGTTTTTGCAATATTCTTCGGGTTTCTTAAAGCAGGTGGAATAGGTATGGAATTCGAGGTATCAATACCTTCTGAATTCACAATGGTTCTTCAGGCTATAATCGTTTTATTGGTTGTTGCAACAAGGAGTACGATATCTTACTACAGTGATAAAATCAAAGCTTCTCTGAAAGCAAAAAGAGTGGTGAAATCCTCTGACTGATATAATTTCTTTATTAATTAGAGACAGTTTCAGTAGCGCAACTCCTATACTTCTTGCAGCGTTGGGGGGCACTTTTACCTATTACGCTAACGTATTCAACATTGCTATGGAAGGTATGATGCTTATCGGGGCTTTCTTCGGAGTTTTGGGAAGCTATCTTTTTCAAAGTTGGGCAATGGGCATGTTGTTTGCAGTGATTTCCGGAGCTGTTGTTGCCCTGATTTTTTCGGCATTTGCATTGTCCCTTAAAACAGACGAATTCTTGACAGGAATCGGTATAAATATGCTCGCTTTGGGTGGAACTACGTACCTTTTAAGGAATATTTTCGACGTAAAAGGTGCTTTCATATCTCCAAAGATAGAATCTCTTCCAACATGGGACATACCCATTTTAAATCAAATTCCTATTCTTTCACAAATATTGAACAATCATCCTTTTATTGTTTACATAACAATACTTTTAGCCTTGTTGTTAGAAGTTATAATATTTCACACGAAATTTGGTCTCAGACTTAGGGCAACAGGGGAAGATCCAGAAACCACAAGATCTTTAGGCATTAGCCCTAATAAAATGAAGTTTACCTCTATACTACTTTCAGGTATACTTTCTTCCATGGCTGGAACATACTTATCCTTAGGCTACGTTACCCTTTTCAGCGAAAATATGTCAAACGGTAGAGGATGGATATCTTTGGCTATAATAATCTTGGTAAAAGGTCGTCCTTTAGGAATACTTTTAATGTCTTTGCTGTTCGGATTTTTTGAAAGTGTGACTTTCACTCTTCAAAACTTCAATATCCCACCACAAATCACTTCCATGTTACCTTATGTAATTACTCTGGTGGTCTTATTCTTATACAGTTCCAACAAAAGCAAAGAAAAAAATGAATAAAATTAAGAAAACAGAAGAAAAATTGAGTTAATTGACTATAATTCCGTCTAATCTCCTCTAATCCCCCATAATCAAGTTTGCAATTTAAATTATTTAGGGATATACTATGAATGAGCAGTTCCGAAAACGTTTGCATAATAATTGTAACAAGGTGGTTTTTTATGAATAAGCAAATAACCATAAAAGATATAGCAAAAGAAGCAGGGGTTTCCATATCAACTGTTTCAAGGGTAGTAAACAGTTCCTTACCGGTAAAAAAAGAAACAAAAGAAAAAGTCTTAAAGGCAATTGAAAAGTTGAATTATTATCCCGATTCTCTCGCCAGGAGTTTAAGAGTTGGATACACCAAGACAATAGGTATTATCATTCCAAATATTGCCAACCCTTTTTTTGCAACTATAGTAAGAGGAGCAGAAGATTTTCTAAGATCAAAAGGCTTTTCTTTGATTATATGCAATTCTGATAACAACATTGCTGAAGAAAAAAAATTATTTAAAACATTGATCGAAAAGAAAGTCGACGGGATTTTATACTCAGGCATTGGTGACCATGTTGAAAGTCTCATCAATAGAAATGTAAAAACCGTTTTCATAGACAGGATCATTAAAAACAATGAATTTTCTTACGTTTGTTCAAACAACTACAATGGAATGTATAAATTACTTGAATATCTATACAATTCAAATCACAGAAAATTCATATTTATAAGCGGCAAGAGAGAAATATTCAGTGCAGCCGAGAGACTAAGAGCCTTCCAAGATTTTGCAAATGAATACAAGATAGATTACAAAATATTTGAGGGAGAGTACACTCATGAATCGGGGATTTCGGTGGCTAAAAAGATTAAAAGTCTTCCCGACGTTGTGGTATGTGCAAATGACTTGTTGGCTTATGGAGTTATAGAACATTTTAAAACAAAAGGTTTGAAAGTTCCAAAAGATGTAAGCGTCACAGGCTACGATGACATCGCCTTTAGTAAAATGTTCTCGCCACCTTTAACCACTGTGAAACAACCAATATATGAAATGGGAAAAACGGCCGGAGAAATGATCTTTACAATACTTTCAAAAACAATCGATCACATTCCTGTGAAACAGTTTGAGAACGAGATAATAATTCGAGAAAGTACGAGGAGGAGAAACTAATTTGAAAAAGCAAGGCATATTTAATTCTCAGATATCATATTTTGTTGCATCGATGGGGCATAAAGATATGTTAAGTATAGTTGACATGGGTTATCCAATACCAAAAGATGTCACATTTGTTGACTTGGTTTTTGATAAAGGTATACCAAATTTTATCGATACCATAAAAATGGTTTTATACGAATTAGAAGTTGAGAAAGTTATTATTGCTGGTGAGATGGAAGTAAATAATCTTAAAAATTATCAAAAAGTGCTCGATATATTTTCAAATATTGAGATAGAGAAAAAATCACATGAAGAGTTTAAAGATATAGCAAAAAATTCCAAATTTTTTATAAGAACTGGAGAATGTACCCCCTTTTCAAACATTATATTGGTTTCAGGGGTGATTTTTTAATGTTATTAGAGATGGTAGATATTACCAAAACCTTTCCAGGGGTTTTAGCGCTTGACAAAGTCAGTTTCAATTTAAAAGAAAAAGAAATACACGCCTTACTTGGAGAAAATGGGGCTGGCAAAAGTACGTTAATCAAAATACTTGGTGGAATTTATCAGCCAGATAGCGGCGAGATAATTTTAAGTGAGGAAAAAGTAACCTTTCGTTCCCCAATAGAAGCCAAAAAAAGAGGAATATCTATAATACATCAAGAATTAATGCTGGCTGAAAATTTATCGATTGCAGAAAATATATTTTTAGGAAAAGAGAAAGGTAATTTCTTGAATATCGATTTTAAATCTATGGCTATCGAAGCAAAAAAATATCTAAATATGCTTGATTTTGATATTGACCCAAAAATAAAGGTTTCTAATCTAAACGTATCAGAAAAACAGTTGGTAGAAATTGCTAAAGCTATAGCATCACAAGCCAAAATTATCGTTATGGACGAACCTACTGCTACAATTACCGAGCACGAGACACGTACTTTATTTAAGGTTATGCGGGATCTTAAAGAAAAGGGGATTTCTATTATTTTTATAACCCACAAACTCGAAGAAGTTTATCAAATTGCCGATAGAGTAACCGTTCTTAGAGATGGTAAATTGGTTGGTTCTGGAAATTTAGAAGAACTAAACCAAGATGACCTGATAAAGATGATGGTAGGAAGAGAAATAAAAGACATGTTCCCCAAGTTTAATAAGGTAAGAGACAAAATTGCCCTAAAAGTTGAGGAATTTGAAATTCCTGGAAAGGTCTACCCACTTTCTTTTGAAGTTAGGGAAGGGGAAATATTTGGAATAACAGGATTGGTTGGTTGTGGAAAATCAGAACTGGCATTGGGACTTTTTGGGGCATACAAATCAACTTTCAAAAACCTTATTGTAGAAAACCAAAAGGTAGAAGAGCTCAAGTCTCCCTCTCAAGCTTTGAAAAGGGGTATAGTTTTGGTTCCTGAGGATAGAAAAACCCAAGGGCTAGTTCAGCTATTGACTGTTGTTGAGAACATAACCATTCCCAATGCTGAAGAATTCGCTCCTATTTTCAATATTGATTGGAAAAAAGCTATCGAAGAAACTAAAAATCAGGTCCAAAAATATAATATAAAAGTATCGTCTAACAAACAAAAGGTGAAAAACTTATCTGGCGGAAACCAACAGAAGGTTGTATTAGCAAAATTCTTATTAAAACAACCAAAAATTGCCATCCTTGTAGAACCTACTCGGGGAATAGATGTTGGAGCTAAAATTGAAGTTTATAAGCTCATAAACGATTTAGCTAATAGAGGAATGGGAGTGATATTAGTGACTTCAGAGATTCCGGAAATTTTGGGGTTATGTGACAGAACTCTGATAATGCACAGAGGAAAGAAAACAGCTTTATTGGAAAAGGAAGAAATGACACCAGAAAATATACTAAAAGCTGGAATGGGGTTGGTTGAAATTGTTTAAAACTCTCTTAGTTTTTATGAGAAAAAATCCTGCCCTTGTTGGTTTTATCATTTTGTTTGTGGTACTTTCAATTTTTACAGACAGCTTTTTTAATCTCTATAATATCGTTAATGTCATTAGACAAGTTTCAATAATGGCTATCCTCGGTTTCGGAATGACACTTGTAATAATTTCTGGAGGAATAGATCTATCTGTTGGTTCAACCTTTGCTTTTAGTGCTGTTGTTATGGCTTCCATAGTCAAAGATGGAAGAGTCCTATTAGGAATAATTGTAGGCTTATTAATTGGCGCAGCGATAGGGGCATTTAATGGAATTGTCATATCGAAAGGCAAAATCCAACCTTTCATTGTAACATTAGCTACAATGGCTATAGGAAGGAGCTTAACCTTAGCATACACTGAAGGAATCCCCATCTCACTTTTCCCAGATAGTTTTAGATTTTTGGGTAGAGGGGATATATTTGGTATACCAGTCCCCATTTTGATTATGTTAGGTATATTTTTTCTTTCCCTTTACATACTGAAAAAAACAAAATTGGGATTGTATATATACGCAATTGGAGGAAATGAGGAAGCCACGAAACTCAGTGGAGTAAACGTAGATAGATATAAAACCGTTGTTTATATGTTGAGTGGACTTTTTAGTGCGATCAGCGCAATAATCTTGACAGCAAGATTAAACAGCGCTCAAGCCACTTTTGGGCAAGGGTATGAACTTGACGCAATAGCAACAGTCGTTTTGGGTGGAGCAAGTTTAGCTGGAGGAAAAGGTGGAGTGTTAGGAACGTTGTTTGGTGCCCTTCTTCTGGGAACAATTAACAACGGAATGAACTTGATGAATATTTCCCCATTTTATCAAGATTTAGTTAAAGGGGTCATAATACTGTTAGCTGTTCTTTCAGAAAAAGAGGAATAAAAACATTTTTCGATAGGCGAAGGGATAATGCTTTCCCTTTCCTTTTGGGTGGGGAGCGGGGGAAGGGCGCTGAGAAAAACATATCAAAGGAGGTAGAGAAAGATGAGAAAGGTATTAGTATTTGTATTGTTAGTGTTGTTTGTTTCAACGTTTAGTTTTGGAGTAAAGATAGGTTTATCGGTTTCAACATTGAACAACCCATTTTTTGTTGACTTAGCAAACGGTGCTGAAGATAAAGCAAATGAATTAGGGGTAGAACTGTTGGTAGTTGATGCCCGAGACGATCCAGCAAAACAACTAAACGACATAGAAGATCTGATATTACAGAGAGTCGACATGATTTTAGTAAATCCCACGGACAGCGACGCTATTGTATCAGCTATTGAAGAAGCAAACGATGCTAAAATCCCAGTAATAACTGTTGATAGAAGTGCCAATGGTGGAAAAGTTTTGCTCCATATAGCTTCAGACAACGTTGCTGGAGGAATGATGGCAGGTAGTTTTATTGCTGAACAATTAGGAGGAGAAGGAAAGGTTATAGAATTGGTCGGAGTTCCTGGAACTTCTTCTGCAAGAGAAAGAGGTCAAGGTTTCAACGAAGAAATATCGAAATATCCTGGTATTGAAGTAGTAGCCAGACAAACAGCAAACTACAACAGGGCTGAAGGGCTAACCGTTATGGAAAACCTACTTCAGGCCTATCCTGATGTAGACGCCGTTTTTGCTCATAACGATGAAATGGCTTTAGGTGCATTGGAAGCAATAAAGGCTGCTGGGAAATTACAAGATATAATCGTTGTTGGGTTTGATGCCACTCCCGATGCATTAGCTTCTGTTGAAAGTGGTGAACTTAGTGCAACAATAGCTCAACAACCTTACACAATGGGGGAACTGGCAGTTGAAAAAGCTTATGAATATTTGACCACAGAGACAATTTACTTCCCCGTTCCACTTCAATTGGTAACAAAATAACTTAAAAAGGGGCTTTATGCCCCTTTTACTGAAACTATCCAAAGGAGAGATAACCTCATGATCGCTGTAATTGGTAGCAGTAACATGGATATTGTATTCAACGTTGAACATTTTACACTTCCTGGAGAAACCCAAAAAGCCCTTTCCTTGGACTTTTATTTTGGGGGCAAAGGGGCAAATCAAGCAGTTGCAGCCGCTAAGTTATCTGAAAAGCCTGTTTACTTTTGTAGCTGCCTAGGTGATGACGAATATGGGAATCAAATTTCTCAAAACTTTAAAAAGTATAAAATAGAAGGTTATTACGTGCAAAAGAATGAAAAAACAGGTAGGGCTTATATAGAGGTTGATAAAAATGGAGAAAATAGAATAATTATCTTCTCGGGTGCCAACGATAATGTGGACAAAGAGAAAATAGATAAGTTTTTTGATCAATATGGTGATGAAATAGATATTTGTTTATTGCAGAATGAAATTCCCATGCAAAGCGTTGAGTACGCTATTTCTAAGTTAAAAGAAAAAAGGATAACTATTATTTACGATCCTGCCCCTGTTGGAAATACAAAGATAGAAAGTTTAAACGGTATAGATTTTTTAACTCCCAATATTAAAGAGTTTATGTTCCTTTGTGAAAAAGAAAAGATAGATTTCGACGAAAACAACCTCGACAAATCAATGCTTGAATTTAAAAGAATTAGCAAGGTAAAAAATTTGATTGTAAAGATGGGAGATAAAGGCGTTATATACATTGATGAAGATGAAAACTTAGCGAAAATTAAACCTCTAAAAGTAAAAGCTGTTGATAGTACCGGTGCAGGAGACATCTTTAATGGAGCATTTGCCGTAGCTTTTTCAGAAACAAAAGATTTAAAGAAAAGCCTTAACTTTGCCAATACCGCCGCCGCAATTTCTGTTGAAAGAAAAGGAGCTCAGTCTTCAATCCCTAAAAAGGAAGAAGTATTAAAACGCTTTTTATGAATTATTACTGTACAATTGATGCAAAACACCGTTTTTCCTCAAAGGAACGAATAATTTATACATGAAAATTAGTGCGAGCGTATAAAACACTGAACTAATTAAGAACAAGTAAGTATAACCACTTGGTAATACACTTACGATTCCAAATATAAATGCAGCCAAAGACCTTGTCAAAAAATTGGCGGCGTTTCTAAGGCTATATATCGATGTGACTCTATTCTTTGGTAGAGCACTCAAAACAGAGGATGTTTCCACAGGGTTGGTCATATTTGTGAAAGTAAATCTTAGTGCATAAATAACAACAAAAACAAAAGGATTTCGGATGAAACCTAAACATATAATCAACGGAATAACTATACCATTTAAAATGAATGTATATTTAAAAGGACCAAATCTTTTACCAAGTACTGGTGAAAGGGCAGAGCCAGCAGCCGCCCCAAATTGTGCAATTGACAGAGATATACCTATCAAGGAAGGAGACATGTTGAAGAGGTCTTTGTATATAATATTCCCAAAATTGACAAACAATCCCGCTCCAAAAGATATTGCTGCCGTTCTTAAAAGATAGTACTTTAAAATGTATTTTTCTTCTTTGTTGTATTGGGAAAAGTCTAAAACTTTTTGAAGGGTGACTCTTTTATCTCTAACGCTTTCGGGTAATTTTCTTAATAATATGGGTGATATGGCATAACATATCCCTGTTATGTAAAGAGTCAACCCTAAACCCAGATATTCTCCCATAAAACCACCTACGAAATTCCCTAAAACACCGCTAGCCATAAAAATAGCAAAATTGTATCCAAAAGCAGCTCCTCGAGTTGAACTATCGGTAACATCCATCAGATAAGAATCCAAAAGTAATCTCCTAGAGGTCATGAATCCACCATTTAAAAATCCAAGGATTAATAAAATATTTTTATAAGGAAACGTACTTCTGATCAATAATAGAATACCAAAACTTATGGAAGATATAATTATCATTTTTTTCTTTCCGATTCTATCCCCCAGGATCCCTATCAAGATCCCTAGGATGGCAGCACCCAACATCTCTAAAGAGGTCATTCGACCAATGAACTGATTTGTATAACCCAAATCTCTTAAAAATAAATTAAAAACAACCCTATAAATTGCCCAAAAAGAGCTACTTATGGACGAAAAAATAAGCAGATTAATAACCTTTTGCGTCAGTTTACTCACCTCAATATAGTTAGCTTATCTAACTATATTGTACCACCATTTTTTAGAATCTTTTTGGAATTTACATTAAATTTCTTTTAAAAGCAAGATATGTTACTATCCGCTCTTGGTTCGGTGCCCCCTATCAGTACACCATCGTCCGTTCTATATATGAATTGTCCCCTTCCAAAATTAGAGGAATTTAATGAAACCTCTATTTGATGACCTTTATCTACTAAAGACTCTAGAATATACGTCGGAAATTCTTTTTCTACCATAATTTCCTTGCCCTTTACCCATTGCCATCTTGGAGCATCTAAAGCTGCCTGAGGATTCAAATGAAAATCAATAAAATTATTAAGAAATTGTAGATGACCTTGTGGTTGCATGTACCCTCCCATAACTCCAAAAGGCCCTATCGCTTTGTTCTCTTTGGTTATAAATCCAGGTATAATGGTATGGTATGGCCTTTTTAGTGGTTTTAAACAGTTGTGATCTTCTTCATTCAAAGAAAAGCTTGTTCCTCGGTTTTGAAGGCTTATACCAGTATTTGGAACTACTATTCCAGAACCAAATCCCATATAGTTACTTTGAATGAAAGAAACCATATTTCCATCTTTATCCGCAGTTGCAAAGTAAACCGTTCCTCCAGAATATGGATCCCCTGCTTGTGGTAATAATGCATATTCACCTATAAGATTTCTTCGCTGATTTGCATATTCTTCAGATAAAAGGGATTCTACTGACACTTTCATATCTTCTATATCAGTAATATATTTTAAACCATCACTAAAAGCCAATTTTAAGGCTTCTATTTGTTTGTGGTAACTTTCTGGATCTTCTTTACATTTCATTTCAAAGCCTTTTAGTATGTTCAAAGCCATCAAAACAATTATACCTTGTCCATTTGGTGGTAATTCCCATACGTCAAATCCTCTGTAATTTACACTAAGTGGTTCTACCCATATAGGTTCATAACTTTCTAAATCTTCTTGGCAAAAGTAGCCTCCCGTCTTTTTTGAAAATGTAACCATCCTTTGTGCCAACTCTCCAGAATAAAAACTTTTTGCCTTTGTCTCAGCAATTAATTTTAGAGTCTTTGCGTGATAAGTTGATTCCCAAATTTCTCCAACATCAGGTGCCTTCCCATTCGGGGCAAATACTTCAAACCATGTTTTAAAAATTTCTCCCTTCAACTCTTTTTTATACCTTTTAAAAGCGCTCTGCCATGATTTTGCTGTCACAGGCGAAACGGGGAAACCTTCATTTGCATATTTTATGGATGGTTCTAATAAATCTTCAAAAGGAAGGACACCAAATCTATCAGACAAAGTTGCCCAAGCAGCCGGAGCACCTGGAACAGTTACTGATTCCCAACCAAACTGAGGTATTTTTTCAAACCCTTTTTCTTTCATTAGTTCCAAGGTGAGATTTTTTGGAGCGTATCCGCTGGAATTCAATCCATATAGTTTACCGTCTTTGTAAAGTATAGCGAAGGCATCGCTACCTATACCGTTGGAAGTAGGTTCCAAGACGGTCAAGCCTGCTGCCACTGCAACAGCCGCATCGAAGGCATTACCACCTTTTTTTAAAATATCTATACCTATCTCAGAAGCTAATGGGTTTGTTGTTGTTACCATTCCGTTTTTCGCATAAATGGGGATCCTTCTTGATGGATAAGCAAATTTTAATGGATCAAACATCTGAACTACCCCTTTCTTTTAATCTAATTTTAAGGAATGTAATCTATTATATCATTGAAATCAAATAAATGAAAGAGGCGTAGATACAGATTTTTTATGACGATATAACGGGTTAATTTCAGGAGGTGAAGTAATTATGATAAAAGCTACGAAATTCACTAGCATTTTATTAATTTTTCTATTGTTTGTATTTTCATCTTTTGCAACTAATACATCTTACACAGAATTTGCAGATTTGGATAATTTGTCTTTAGTTTCTTCTATTCCTAGTAATCTCAATTTAGTGAAACTGATTGGCGAGACGGAAATGGATCAAGAAGAAAAATCAACTATTACTATAGGCGTATATTATTTAGCTTCTACCGATGATCACACTGTCAAAATAAAAAAATTGAATGATCTAAACTATAATCAAGACTACAGTTCAAATTTTAACTCGATAGCAAGCAAATCACATAACCGATCTAAAAGTCTTTCTGATAAATTTATAAAATCAGATCCAAACGTTAATAATAAAAATCATAAAAACGATTACTCTTATAAAAATGAATTAGCAAATAAGTTTGTTCAGAAAAACAGTAGGTTAGATTACATACTTTCTCTTAACCTTTTTAAACAAAATACGCCAGATTTCATCGAAATTCAACAAAATGTATTCATTTTTTCTTAGAGATATAAAATAAGTATGATACAATGAAGCAAGTATGTTTGTTAGTTTTTTATCATAATTTCTACAAAATCTCAGAGAGGAGGGAACAAAGATGAAAAAAGTTTTCGCAACGTTGTTGGTAGGTATGTTAGCTGTTTTTAGTTTCGCTGCATTTGAAGTAACAGTTGGATATGTAAATACATCTCTAGCCGCTACTGATGTAGATACAGTAGAAGATGTAACGATGCATGGGATCAGTGCAGGTGCAAACTATTTGTTCGATGGATTGGGTGTAGAAGGCGGAGCGTTGTTAGTCGGCGGTTCTTTTGATTACTATTTCCCAACAGAATTTGCTACTAATGCAGCAGTTACAGCTTCCGCTACTGCTACTGAAGAGGTAGCTCAAATGATGGTGGGCGTGAATGCTGGTTACAGGCAGAGTTTAAATGCCTTCTTCCCAGACTTACCATTTGGAATGTATGTCCAAGGGTTGTTTAACTATTCCTTTGGATTAGGAGACGATAAGGTTTTAGCAAATAGTTTAGGTTTCGGCGGTGGAGCTGGAGCAAACTTTGTAGTTCAAAACCTCGACATGAATGTAGGTGCAGATGTCTTATTTGAAAAACCAACAGTAGCTGAGGATTATGACGAAGTTTATAAGAGTGAGTTCCAGTTGAGACCAAAAATCAAGGTTTACGCAGGCGTACAATTCTAATTTAAAAGTAAACAAAATAACTTAAAAACCTCCTTACGGAGGTTTTTTATTTTAATTTTTTTCTCATTTCGATAGCGACTATTCTATACCCTGATTTTAAAAAGAGAGTTTCTAAAAATTTCAAAAATTTTGGCAAAGTTACAATTCTCTGTTTTTGAAAGCCTTTCATCAGATTAATGTATGTCTCGGTGAATCCAAGATTTTTATACAAATTATACGCAACTTTGTTGTTTCCAAAGACATTCAATTCAAGAGATTTTACGTTTTCTTTCTTTAATGTTTCTTCTAATTCTTTTATAGCACTCTTTGCAAGTCCCTTTTTTTGATACTGTGGAAAAATCCTAATATCGTATATAAACGCTTTTTTAGAACTATAATTAACAAAAACCCATATTCTTCCGACGTGTTCGTTATTACCTGTTATAACATTATAACCGTAGTTTTTCCCTTTTTTAACATCTTCGTTCCAGATGGTATCAATTTGATCCTCAGCTCTTGCCAAGGCTTCTTCATATGGAATCAACAAATTCTCAGCCAAAACTTTTGCATATTCTTCATACATTTTCTTTTTGTATATTTCAAACTCTTCTTTGCTCATTAATTCGAGCTTCGTTACCGACACCTCCAAAGGATTTTATCTTTTCTTTTTCACATAAACAACGGTGGGATCCTTTTCTTTTTTTAAAATCTCCTTTATATCTTCCAAATTGGTTGTTTTTTCTTCTATAAATATAATAATTTTTTCTAAATCATCTCTGTATAGTATATAATCACTGTTGTTGAAATTGTCAAACATAATAAAAGCCTCATTAGTGTTTTTAAACTTTTCAAACTTTTCAAACTTTTCTTTGTAATCTTCGTTTTCTATCGAAGTGAAATACTCCGTTTTATAAGGTTTTATTGTATTCAAGATGTTGTAAATTCTTTGGGAAAGGTTCTGGGCAACTGAGAAATTTCCCAAAAATAGCAATCCAAACTTTTTAAAATCTTTTTTATAAACATAATTAACTATTTTCTCGGCATCGTTTGAGTCATCTAAAATGATGTCAGGAACCCCAAATAAACTTTCATATTCGTATAGATCTTTCACCGTTTTATCGTTTGCTTCTTTTACAAAAACACCCAAAATCCCTAAAAATATTGCCAATACCCCTCCAATAGCTAAAGTGAGGGTGGAGTTTGGTGATACAGGGTTTTCTGGAACATAGGCGGAGGTTATTACTTTGAATTTGTTATCGTACAGTGATGCCTTCATTCTTTCTTGCTCTAAGGCAGTTAATAATGTATTATATCTAGCTTGAAGGATGGTTTGTTGTTGTGTTAATAGAAAATATTCGTAAAGAACGGGGGAGCTTTTCGAAATTTCTTCATCTATAACTTGAAGCATATTTTCATATACTTGTCTTGTTACATCGAACAGTTGGAGTTGTGTAATTATCCCCGTGTATTCATTAAAAGTTCCCATATCAATCGATGCAAGAAAGTTTAGATCGTTGGAAAAAATTGTTTCAAGACTCTTTTTTAACTCGTTTTCTAAAACGGTTATTTCTGCTTGCAAAGCACCTATTCTCGGAGAACTAGGGGAATTTAACTTTAAAGTTTCTAATTCTATGGTGTCACTTACTAATTTAGATTTTATATCCTTAACAGGTGTATCTTTTTCTGTGTTTGTTAGTATAAACTCTTTAGTTTCTGGACTCAGTTTGAAAATATTATCTTCTATAGCTTGCTTTCTAATTTCTAATTGGTTTTTATCTGCGTCTAATTTTAGTATATTCATATAGGTTTCTGAATAATAACTAATTAAACTATCGAATGTTTGAGATGAAGTTGAAGAAGAAGCTAACAATTTATTTTTAGTTTGAAAATCTAAAACTTCTTTATTTATCTGATCATATTGCTGAGAAACATCTTCAAATAACGTTTCAACTTGATTCAAATAAGACTGAGAATCCTCAAAATAAAGGTTTTCTGCATAATCGGTGTAGTAAGAATATACAAGTGACACAACCGAAGCAGCCATAGTTGGATCAGAACTTTGGTATCTTATTTCTATCATATTAGTATCTTGAACATTTTGTATATTTATACCTTCTTTTAGTGAATCAATGAGATCTCTTTCTGTTACTTCCGAGCCTCTTAATCGGGCAATTAACCCTTTGTTTTCATTCGCTTTTTCTACAAGGTTGAGCTCTTTTACAACGTTTGCCAACACCCAATCGGATTTCATCCTTTCAATTTCGGTGGTTAAACCAGCTGGAGACGGTTGACTGATTCCTAACAAGTTTGCGGCAGACCCTAAAGAGACACTTGGTTGGGGAGAACTTGATTTGTATTCTATAACCTGTTTTGCTTCATATGTGGGAGTTGTCATGAAAAACAAATAAAACGCTGTTAAAAAGATAGTTAAGAGGAAAATAATTAGAAAAGTCCACTTTCTTCTTTTAAAAATTCTGAGTATGTCTGAAAAGGTTAGTTCTCTTTCTTCTTCCATTTCCATCCTCCAATTTTAAGTTATTTTTTTACTGCGTTTTGAAACTCTGAAAGGTGATATTTGGCGCCCCTTTATTTTGTTTTATGCAAAATATTTTACCATATGGGGCATTTAATTCAAAGGTATTTTTTTATGTTCATATTAAAATCCTTTTTGTACTGCATCAACTCGCATAAACTTCTGAATTGGCAAGAAGAGCAGTCGTAATATTTTTCCCCTGTTTTTGCGTTGTTGTATTTATCATGCATTTCTTCTAAGAACCTTCGTATTTCTCTTTCTTTTACTGCTATAGGAGTGAAATTAGATCTGTTGATGTTTTGAAAAACTTTTTCTAGCCATGTGTAGAATTCTTTAATATCAAAAGATACGTATTTTGCTTTAGACTTGTGCTCTTTATATATAATCTGGCCTTTCTGTATTTTTATAAAATTATCATTTTTATGATCTTTTTTCTTTGATACTACTTGAAATTTTAGATATACATCAGAATTTGTTAATTTGTTTTTCCATTCTTCGCTATTTAATAAGGTTAGGTAATAAATTAGCAATTGTTCACTTTGGAAATTTTTTGATCTTTTGTAATCCATAATTGAGTACGTTCCTGGCAATAGTTGTTCGTCGAATTCATCAAGAAGGTATGCGTAGTTACCGTTTAAAAGATCTACCCTGTCTATTCTCGATGTTAAGTCTACATCATGAAAATTTCCGATATTTATCTTTGAATTTACCTCCAACTCTGTAGCTATAACTTGAGAATAAGTGAGATCTATACCTTTTTTGAAATGGATATAATTTCGATGTATGTCTTCTATACTATCTAAAATATCTTCTGTTATTATTTCACTTTCCACATCTTTTATAGCTTGATAGGTTTGTAAAAAATCGTCTGTATACTCTTCCCAAATATCTTCAATGATATTTTTTATTTCTTCTTTCAATTCTTCTTTGTTGAGAATTTTTTGGGACATAACTTCATAATTTTTGTATTTGGAAAATATCTCTTTCATCACCCTGTGCTTTATAAGTCCATCGAAAAACTTCCCAAAATCTTTATCTCCATTTAATCGACCTTCTATACCTAGGTAATACTTAAACGGGCAATCCACATAAGTAGTAATTTTTGTATGGCTTAACCGTCCAAGATCGGTATTTTTATACAATTGCCAGCTTGGATTAGTTATCTCTTTTTTTAATCTCTCAATATCAGTGTAGTGTTTACTCTGTAAAAATTCTTTCTTCCCGTTCAATATGTAATAAATAGTAGCTTCTGTATCAGAGAATATATTTTCTGGATCTGTTGGTAGGATCTCTTTTTTAGAGAGAAACTCACTGGAATATTTAACGTTTTTAAAGTTGTTCCTAAACTCTTTTTCGTATGGAGAGGGTAGTATTGGTTCTCCACTTAGTTTAGCGTTTGGATATGTAAATATAATATTATCAGCGAAAATCATGGAGATAAACAAGTTTCTTCTACTGATCTTTTCTGAATGTCTGGCGATTAAGGTCCCTTCGTTACTCATAGATGTGATGAAAGGATTGACCTTTATTGAAGGATAGTTTTCTTCGGTAAAGCCGACAAAATATTTGTATTTTTTCTTTACAAATCTTGAGTCCTCAAGGCTCATTATTTCTACCGTATTATCGTACCTTTCGGATTCTCTATACGTTTCAATCTGAATTAGAGAAGAAAGTATTTTGTAGAACTTTTCAATTCCTAAATTTTTATCTGACTTTAGAATTTTTTCCAAATTTTCTTCGACATTGAATACTAGTGTTTCGAAGGCTTTTAATGCATTTAATTGACTCTCAATGGGGAGTACATCCTCGTATGTTTTCAGTATGTTGAAATGAGATAGGTAAGTATCTATCCATTCTTTCACCAACTCTCTGTAATCAGAAACACTGAAGTACCTTTTTCGATCTTTGCTTTTTTGGATATCTTCTAAAAGAGAAAATATGTTTCCCAGACATTTTTTTAATTCCCTTAAGTCTTTGAGTTCTTCGCTTATCCTTTCTATTTCTTCTGTGCCTTTAAGTTGAGAATTTCTTTTTTCTATTTCTTTCTCAATAGTATTCAGCCATTTTTCTTTTCGGTTTTTGAGTGAGGATTTTTGTATGTCATAGAATAAGTTTAAATGCTTTAGATAATTTTCTATCTGCTCCATTGTCAGCTCAGTTACTCCTCCGTAACCACTTTCAATCATCGCCAAGATATCTTCAACTTCACAACCCCTCACCAGCGTTTTAATTGGTTGAAGAAGTATCAAAACTATTTGGCTTTCGTTTAACGAAACATCATTTTTGAACCTGTAAGGTATCTTGGCATCTTCCATATAATCCGCCAATAATTTTGCAGTTGAATTATTGGGAACAACGATCCCCAAATCATCAGGCGAAAGATTTTCACTTATCAATCTTCTTTTTATTTCTTTTGTAAGGATTTCTATTTCAGAAACATCGTTGTTCATGGGAAAGATTTCAATATTAGTATTTTCAAAAATCCGTTTTAAACCTTTCCTTTTCGATTGGAACTCAAACCCTTCATTTTTTAAAAAGTTGTGTATGTTAGTTATTGAATCAAAACTTCTGTCTTCTATGTTGACCCAAGTAATAAAATGGACCTCTTCAAAGAGATCAAAGAAAGCTTTAAGTGTTTTATTAACGGCTGGAGAAATATCAAAAAATCCGGAAATAACGACCCTTTTCCCTATATATTTTTTCCCCTCTTCTTTCAATCTGTTAGGTAAAATCTCATAAAACCATTTGTACACACTAACGGGATCGTAATTTCTTTGGTATTTAATAGACATATCGAACTTCGTTTCTAAAATATCTTCGAGTTTTTTTTCTAATTTTGTGTAAAGCATGTACAAATTAGAATTGTTATCTATAGAATCATCAAGCAACTTGTATTCTTCAGAGGATTCAACGATTTTTTCATCTTCAACCCTTGAAATTTCCCATTTTTTCTCGAAAATATCTAATATGTACTCCACTGATTTTTGAGATTTGGATATAACGTTTAGATATTCAGAAAATTCTTCGTCTTTTTTCTCTTCTTCTATTAAATCCATTATCTCATTTTCGATGTATACCTTCAAAAAATCTCTATCCAGTATTACAGATTGTGGTTGGTATGTTTTTAGCGTCTCAGTCACATATTGGTTTATAACCCTGAAGGCATCACGATTTATAGTTTTTTTTGTTTGTGAGGCAATATATTCTGCCACTTGCTTCACATAAAAACCAGAAGGCCCTAGAAACAAAAAGTTCAGAGGGTCTTCGTTGTAAAAAGGAAGTATAAGATCTCCAACGTTTTTAAAATGTTCTGGATTTAAGTCAAAAAAATAGACCTTCCTCATTTTTTCTACCAGCTTTCTATTTCGTTTCTCACTTCATCGAAGTTATATTCAAATTTGTAAGTCCTATTTTCTCTTTCGTTCCCAAAGAAATCCTTTTCTATATAATCATAGTTGCCACGGTTATATTTGTATTCGATTTCAGTATTTGGAGGCATTCTTAGAGTCAATTGGTAGGTTCCATCATCCATTTTTTCAAACCTATAATTTTCATCTCCCACCAACCAATTGTTGAAGTTCCCCATCATATAAATTGAAGCATCTTCAGGTGTATCTGCTGGAACGGAAGTGATTATAAAAGTGACTTCGAACAAATTTTCATCTTCTTCTGAAAATGAAGGTATTTCTGGGGCTGGTGTAGGAGATGGCTGAGCTGTTGTCGAGGCTTTTTGTGAAGAAAAACCAAAAAGCAAAAGAATTATTGCAAATGGAAGGAAGATTGCTAAAAATCCTTTCAACTCTTTTTCACCTCTCTCATGTTGTAACTCTGTTTTCATTTAATTATATCATATTTATTATCTCAATTCACCGCATTAGATCATATTACATGTCCGTGAAAAAGATTGGTTAAACAGAAGATTAACTCCCTTATACTTCTATTTTTCTATCATCTGTAACTAAAATATAATTTTGTTTCCATTTTTCAACCAAGTTAGCACAGATTTTATTGTATTTGGAATGATCTGCTAGGATATATGCAACTTTTGCTGATTTTATAATTTTCTTTTTAAAATTTGCTTCACTCAGTTCATGGACATAGAAGCCCTCCTCGTTGAATCCGTTAATTCCCATAAAGGCTTTTTTAAACTTATATTTTTCGAAGTTTTGCTCTAAATCAATAAAGTTCATATTACTGGGGATAAATTCTCCGCCTAAAACGTGTAGATTTATTTCAGTGGAGTTAGAAAGGGCGTTTATAATGTATAATGAGTTTGTAACTATATGGCATTTTTTATTAGAGTTGATTAATTCTTCAGTAAAAGCAAGGGTAGTGCTTCCCGCATCGATAAATATTGTGTCATCGTTTTCTACAAATTGAACCGCATACTTTGCAATTTCCAATTTTTCTTTTGCATGTCCTGCAATTTCTTTTTGAAATAGAGGATTAAACCTTTCTTTAGCAATGGCTCCACCATGCGTTCTTTTTATAAGTCCCTCCCTTTCCAAATAATTTAAATCATTTCGAACTGTGGAAAAGGAAACTTTTAATATTTGAGAGAGATCAAAAACTGTGATGCTTCCCTCTTTTTCAAGCAATTGAAGTATTCTTCTTCGTCTTTCTTCTGGAATTAATTTAGTGCTATTTGTTTTCATTTCATAAACTCCTCTTTCTCGATAGATATTCCATAATTATTGTACCATATTTTGTAAGGTCCTCTGTGTGAAAATATTGGACATAACTCTGATTCACTTTTTTGCCAAAAAAAGATAAAATTATCGTTTTTTTGTGAAACTATTTGCGTATTGTAGGCGATTTTTTCAATTTGCGGTTTAAACAATGCTGGTCCATTTGCGGTCTTTGTGTATGGCCCTTTTAAATTTTCGCTTACTAAGAAATAATCTCCAGGAATAGGATCTAATTCTGTTTGTTCTTTGAAGTTATCCGAAAATGAATTAGAACAAAAATGCAAATAATATATGCCATCTTTTTTAATAATATACGGGCATTCGGTATTGTCAAACCATTTAGGTATAGATAACGGTTCGAGAATTTTCCAATCTATCAAGTTTTTAGAGGTAGCTATTCCCACAGTTCCTCTTGCTTTGATCTCACCATCTTTTCTTCTACTACAGAAAACCATGTAAAAATCAGAACCTTCTTGAAAAACATAAGGATCCCTGAAATGTATCATACCATCGTAAGAATTAGTTTCATAAAGATTTGGATCTATTCTTAAAAGTGGTTCGTTATCTGAAATTCTTGTATAGTTCTTGAAATCAGGGGATTTTGAAGTTATTAAACCGATGAGTTGCTCGTTGGGTTTTTTACTGTTTCTTGAAGTGTAAAAGAGATAGTATTCGTTGTTGTAATAAAATGTACTTCCAGTCCAAATAGAGGTATCGTCCCATTTGTTTTGATTTGAGGATAATATAATACCTTCATATTTCCAATTAATTAAATCTTGACTTTTGGCTAAGCCTATTGAAGAATGAAAATGCCTGTCTTCAGGGTCTTTTGTGCTGGGTGATTCTAAAAAATATTTGAACCAAGTACCTTCTTTGTCCTTAAGAAACCAGAGATCCCAAATGTATTTGTTTTTCAATTTAAAGCATGATGAATTTTGCGTCATAAAACATACCTCCTATTTTATTCCTGTGGTAGCAACGCTTTTTACAAACTGGTTTTGTAGGAAAATAAATAATATTATAACAGGAATAGTCATCATAGTAGCAAAAGCCATGATATCTCCCCAGTAGATTGGGGCTTGTCCAAAGAACGTTTGCATTGCAACCGTTAAAGGCCTATATGTGTATCCCCTCGTAACCATCAATGGCCACAAAAAAGAACCCCATTGCATAAGAAAATGAAGAATTGCTACACTTGCCAAAACTGGTCTAGAAAGAGGTAAAACGATTTTCCAATAAATTTTAAACCAACCTGCTCCATCTATTAGAGCTGCTTCTTCCAAATCCTTGGGAAAATTTATGAAAAATTGATAGAGAAGAAATATATAAAGTGGATTAGCAATAAATGGAATTATTTGAACTTGGTAACTATCCAGCCACCCCATCTTGTTGGTTATGAGCAATAGAGGAATGGCAATTGCTTCAAAGGGAATGATAATTAAAGCTACAATTATTGAAACTAGCATTTTTCTTCCTTTGAAAGAGAACCTAGCAAGTCCGTACGCCATCATGCTGTTCACAATTAAACCTGCAATTATAGTTGTACCAACGATCAACACAGAATTGAATAAAAATCTTTGAAAAGGCATCCGATCAAAAACATCTTTGAAATTTTCTATACTAATCGTAGTGGGTATAAAACCTTTTATTGAAGACATTTGATTGACTATGTCTATCTCACTTGGATTAAGAGACACGGAGATCATGTACAAAAGTGGGAATAAAAAAAAGATGGCGAGAATTATCATTAAAATATAACTAATAATTCTATTAATAATTATCATTCTTTTTCTACTTCTTTGCCTCATCAAAACACCTCTCTTTCTTCTCTCAGGAGAATTCTTTGAATTAAAGAAACCCCTAAAATAATGAGAAAAAATATCACCGTTAAAGAAGATGCATAACCAACGTTTTGCATCCTAAATCCTTGATTATATATATGTAACATTACTGTATATGTCGAATAATTTGGACCACCGCTTGTCATAATGTATACTTGATCGAATAATTTGAAAGCGAGTATCGTGGTAGAGATAATTACGAATATACTTGTATTTTTTAGTTGGGGAAGAGTGATATATATAAATTGTTTCCATTTGTTTGCTCCATCTATTGTTGCTGCTTCATACAATGATTCGGGAATTTCTTGCAATCCCGCAAGAAATATCAGCATTTGAAAACCTACTCCTTGCCAAATAGATAAAAACATTATTGTCGGGAAAGCGATTCTTTCGGTGCTAAGAAAATCTATAGGCTCCCAGTTCCCAAATGTAATGAAAGAAAGGATGGCGTTTATCGTTCCCTCAGGATGATATAAAAATGTCCATATTACTGCAACAACTACCATCGTTGTTACGGTAGGTAAAAAGTATATCGTCCTAAACGTCGTACTACCTTTTATTTTTTGGTTTACGAGTATCGCTAAAAATAAGGCAAAAATGGTTTGAAGAGGGACAACTATGGCTACGAAATAAAAATTATTTAGTAGGGCTTTTCCAAAGAGGTCATCGCCTAACATTCTAACATAATTGCTAAATCCAACAAATCTAGGTGGAATAGGAGAAATTAAACGAGTATTCGTAAAGGATAAATAAAAAGCAAAAAAGAAAGGAATTATTAAAAATACGAACAGTAAAATACTTGCAGGTAATAAAAAAGGTAAAGCCTGCTTAAGCCCCCTTTGTTTATAACTCATTTTCCTACTTTTCTCTGCTTTATTCAACTTTATTCACCTCTTTATCTACTTCATAATTGAAAAGTTTTCTATCAATTTTAAAAACAGGGTGAGTTTTCTCACCCTGTTCATGGAGCTTGTAACATTTAATATATGGGATAACCCTGGTTAGATTCAATATCCTGATCTATCACCCTAACCGCTCTGTCCAGAATTTCTTGGACATCTACACCTCTGATTAGATTTCCTATCATGTCTTGGAAAGCTAAAGTAATAGCAGGGTAACCAGGAGTAACTGGTCGAGGAAGGGCTATTGTATTTAATTGTTGAACATAAATGTTGAGTGGTCCACCCTCTTTGTACAGCTCAGAAAGTTCAATTGCTGAATATCTAGAGGGGACAGCTCCATTGGCATTGGACATTTTAACAATTTCTTCCGGTTTCAAGAGAAATTCTAAGAATTTCCATGAGGCTTCAGGATTTTTTGAGTTGGTTGTTATTGCCCATGCCCAAGATCCCATACCACTAACATGTTTGAAAAATTTTGGAGCAGGAATTAAAACAAGATCATCTCCCAACGCTCCTTTACCTTGTGGATATTCCCAGTGTCCAGCCCATTCTAATGGGATTTCACCGTTCAAAAATTCTACATTATATCCTGGAGGATTTGAATTGACAAATCCTTGTTCAAACAGAGCCTGTAACCAAGATGCAGCTGCAACGGCTTCAGGACCATTTAATACTCCTTCTGCACTCATGTAGGTTTCTCTGTCTATTAAATCAGCTCCAAATCCTTGGAAAAATGGCGACAATCCGTAGGTGTACCATTCTCCTCTATCGTTTGCTTTAAGGTCTAAGGAATAAGTAACTTCTGGTAATTCTTTCAATCTTCTTAGTACATCCATGAATTCGGTAAATGTCCAGGCATCTTCTACGTTTTTTGGGATTCTTACATTGGCTTTTTCCAGCAAGGCTTTATTACCCCACAAGGCTAAACCTGAGTCAAAGGTTCCCAACGCGTATATTTTTCCATTGTAAGTCCCCTGGGCAATAATAGAGGGTAAGAAATCTTCTTTCAACTCTGAGGGCATGAATTCATCTAGGGGTCTCAAATAACCGGCCCATGCATAATTTGAAACAAATGGTCCGTCCAGATCTAATATATCCGGTAAATCTCCAGCCAAAGCAGCGGCGTTCACTTGATCGTTGTAACTACCTTCGGGCAATTGAACAGCAACAACTTTAACTTCGTTCTGCATGGCATTAAATCGTTTTACTTGATCTTCTATAACCTCTCTCTCTTCGCCTCTTCCTGAGTGGAACCACATAGTAATTTCAACTTGACTAAAAACAGAGATGCCCAAAAAGATCAATAAAACAAACAAAATACTTACTACTTTTTTCATTTTGATGACCTCCTCTTATGAAAATTGTTCTTATAGATCCAGAATTAAAAAACAACAACATTCAGCAAAATTCTACAACAAATAACAAAAACTGTCAACTTTCAACAGTGGTGGTTATGGGTAATTATATACGATTATTTTCAATTAAAGACAAATAACTCTAATTTTCTTAGTATTTTAAAAATAAATTGGAGTAATGCAAACCGATTGCCGATAATAATACCTAAACTCTTCAGCTCGCTGTGAGGATAAAGATATTTAAGGGAATTGTTATTTAAATTCTTAAACAAATACCATTTGTTCACGAAACTTATGGTATAATGTAAAAGGTTATTTTGGCCCAAAAAATAGAAAAAGGAGTAAAAACATGACAAAATTTCAACACATGGGCCTTTCTGATAACATACTCAACGCGATTGATAAAAAAGGGTACGAAGAACCAACTCCTATCCAAGAAAAGGTTATACCCCTTCTTTTATCTGGTAAGAATAATGTAATCGGTCAGGCTCAAACTGGTACAGGAAAAACTGCAGCATTTGGTATACCTCTAATTGAAAGATTAGAAGAGAAAGCAAACGACCTTCAAGCTTTGGTATTAACTCCCACAAGAGAGTTAGCTTTGCAAGTTTGTAATGAGATAGACTCATTGAAAGGAAACAAAAGATTGAACCTTCTTCCCGTGTATGGAGGGGTCTCAATTGGAAATCAAATCAGAACCCTCAAAAGAAAAGTAGATTTAGTGGTAGGTACCCCTGGAAGAATAATAGATCATTTGAATAGAGGTACTTTAGATATTAGTAAAATTAAGTATTTGGTCATTGATGAAGCCGATGAAATGCTAGATATGGGTTTTATAGAAGATGTGGAGACGATACTCTCAAAAACTAATAAAGAAAAGCAAATTTTGATGTTTTCAGCTACAATGCCTCAAAGGATTGTTACCCTTGCTAGAAAGTATATGGGAAATTTTCAAACGGTAACAACAGTTCAAGAAAACAAAGAGGACATAACAGTAAAAAAGGCAAAACAAATTTATTACATGATTTCTGAATCTGATAAAATCGAACTTTTGAGTAGACTAATAGATTTAGACACTAATTTTTACGGTCTTGTATTTACTAAAACAAAAGTCCAATCGGAAGAAATCGCAAACGAATTAGTCAGAAAAGGTTACGAAGCAGAAGCCCTGAATGGAGACGTTTCTCAAAATCAAAGAGAAAGAATAATGGATAAATTTAAGAACAAACGAATAAAAATTTTAATAGCCACAGATGTTGCAGCTAGAGGTATAGATATAGACAATCTTAAATACGTTATCAATTATTCTCTTCCACAAAATCCAGAAAATTATATACATCGTATCGGAAGAACTGCAAGGGCCGGAAATGAGGGTACAGCTATTACTTTTGTTACACCTAGCGAGTATAGAAAATTCATGTTCATTAAGCATTCCTCAAAAGCCTTAATAGAAGAAGCTAAAATACCACAAGCAAAAGATATTGTTAATGCAAAAGTTGAAAAAATAAAAGACGAGATCAAATCTAATCTTTCCAAAGATATAGATCCCATATACGAAATCTTGACGGAAAAAATAATAGAGGAAACTGACCAAGAACCCAGTCAAATAATTTCTTCTATTTTAAAGTATTTTTATGGTGGAATCTTGAAAGAAGAAAATTATAACAAAATAAAGGAAGTTAAAAGTTCTTCAAAAAGCAAGGATCAAAGGTTATTTGTTGCATTAGGTAGTTCAAGTAAAATGACACCAAAAAAGCTTGCTGAATTCATTGAAAGGGAAACTGGTGTAACCATTAAAAAAATAAAAGATATCCAAGTAATGGATAAATTTTCTTTTGTGACAGTTCCTTCAGAAAAAGCTGAAGCAATAATAGAGATATTCAAGCAAAAATCAAATAGAAAAAGACCACTCGTAGTAGAAGCTAAGTCCAAAAGAGAAGTGAGAAAGTAAAGGCAAAAAATGGATTATAGAAACAACTAGTTCGATTCTGAAGCATTTTTAACCGCTTCATATACGTTTAAATGTAATCTTTTATCATAAGCTTCGGGTAAGATCCTGGTAGGCGTGGGAATACACGAATTTGAAATTGCAAGTATTGCAGAATGGAGCATTTTTTTAGTTATTTTAGATTTTTTTTCTATCGCTCCCTTCATTATTCCTGGAAAGGCTATGAGATTGTTGATTTGGTTAGGATAATCTGATCTTCCAGTTGCCACTATACTTGCCCCGAAGCTTTTTGCTAATATTGGATCTATTTCTGGCAAAGGGTTGGCAAGTGCAAATATTATAGGATTTTTATTCATCTTTTTTACCATTTCTTCGTTCAAAATATTGCCCTTGGATACCCCTATGAACACATCTGCACCAAAAAGAGCATCTGTGAGATTCCCTATTATATTTTCTGGATTTGTTATCTGCGCTAATTCTTTGTGATATTCATGTAAGCAACTTTCTGGAACATTTTTATTCAATACTCCATTCTTGTCAACTAAAATAAGATTTATAACGCCAAAATCTATCAAAAACTTGGCTATATTGTACCCCGCTGCCCCTATACCGTTAATAACAACTTTAATATTTTTTGCTTCTTTGCCCGTTAATTTCAATGCATTCAACAATCCTGCCGTAACTACTACAGCAGTTCCCTGCTGATCATCATGAAAAACTGGAATATTCATTGTTTTATTCAATTCTTCTAATATTCGAAAACATCTAGGAGCGGAGATATCTTCTAAGTTTATACCTCCAAAAGAAGGTTCTAAGTTTTTCACAATTGAAACAATTTCTTCTGGATCTTGTGTATTCAGGCAAATTGGAAAGGCATCAAGCTGACCAAAAAGATTAAACAACAAGGCTTTACCTTCCATAACGGGAAGCGCTCCATATGGTCCTATGTTACCAAGACCCAATACGGCACTCCCGTCTGAAACGATACCAACGGTGTTCCAACGTCTTGTGTATAAAAATGTATTTTCTGGATCTTTAGAGCATTCTTCTGCAACATCTGCTACCCCAGGAGTGTATAGTAGGGATAACGATTCTTCGTTCAAATTGTCGACGTTCGAAATTGTCCTAATTTTTCCTTTGAGTATTTTGTGTAATTCTTTCGCGTCCAAGATTAACACTCCTTAAAAGTTAGAATATCTGATTGCCGTTTGTATCTATTGCCACCATTAAAGGAAAATCTTTCACGCTTATGTTATAAATAGCTTCTGGCCCTAATTCTGGGAAGGCTAGAACCTTTATATCCTTCACACATTTAGAAAGATATGCAGCTGCACCACTTGGAGTTATAAAATAAACTCGCTTGTATTTCACACAGAGCTTTACTGCTAAATCACTTCTTTTCCCTTTTCCAACCGTTGCTAACACCCCTAATTTAAAGATCATTTCAAGATATTTATCCATTCTTTCACTCGTTGTTGGGCCTATAACGCCTATCTTAGAATTCTTTGGAGGATTAGCAGGACCAGCATAAAAAACAATTTTTTCATTTAAATCTACTGGAAGCTTTGAATTTTCTGATACTAATTCCAAAAGTCTTTGGTGGCCAGCATCCCTCATAACTATCAATTCACCTGTGTATTGTAAGAGTTCTCTGACCTTTAATTTTTTTATTTCATCCATCTTCAAATTTTACCACACCTTTTCTACAAAGGTAACAATCTAAGGAAACCCCAACCGGAAGTGTTGCAACATGGGTGGGAGCATATTCTACATGTACCGAAAAAATCGAAGCCCCCTCTTTTAATCCTTGAAAACCTATTTTTAAAGTATTTAAATCTTTCAATAGCTCTTCCTCAAAATCTGCGTATACAGGGTTTTGATTTCTTTCTTTGAAACTTTTAGTTAAAGCCAATTTGGATAAAACCATCGCTTTATCAGAAGTTCCACCTATTCCTATTCCAACATGTAAAGGCGGACAACCTTTTGCCCCGTTTTCTTTCACATGCCCGATTATTAGATCTTTTAACTCTTGGACATTGATTGATGGTTTTAACATGAACAAGGCTGAAAGGTTCTCGCTTCCCCCACCTTTTACTAAAAATTTGATCTCTAAACTCTTCCCAGAAATTTGAAATATGTGTACAACAGCAGGAATGTTGTTCTTAGTGTTTTTTCTTTCAAAAAGGGGGTCACTGACAAGTGAAAATCGGAATGGATTTTCTGTGTATACCTTTTCAACCACCTCATTTAAAGTTGAAAATATCGGTTCTTCAAGTCTAACTTCGTTTCCTAAAAAAACAAAGAATTCAACAATACCCGTATCTTGACAGAGGGGTAATTTTTCAGCTTCTGCAATTTTATAATTTTCTTTAAGTGCTTGGGAAAATGGGCCAACGTATCCGTCTATGTAAGCTTTTACTTCTGGGTTTATCGTTTCATTGATCTTTAATAAATGATTTGACAATTTTTCTAGTATTTCACGCTTATGTATCATCTCAAACTCCTTTTTTATAATCGATTACTCTCTTTAGAAATTCTAATTGTTTAATCTCTAAAGCTTCTATATTATCGTCTATTTTTCCATTTTTTTGAAATTTTAGCATAAAAAAATGAAAAATTAAGAATTTTTAAGTTTTTAAGTCCTAATCGGCTCTAATCGACTTTAATTGTCTATAATTAGCTTTAATCGGATTTTTATTTTGAGAATTTAAGAGGTATAATATGAATAGTTAAGCGGTTAAGTACTCTTATAATAAAATATTGGAGGATATACAATGCCACCAAAGAAGAATAAAAATTCTCGAATAACTATTGAAGATATTGCACAGATTGCACAAGTTTCTAAAGCTACCGTGTCATACGTGATCAACGATAAACCTGGTGTAAGTGAACCAGTTAGAAATAAAATAAAAAGTATAATTGAAGAAACTAATTATTTTCCTAATTCCGCAGCAAGAGGTTTAGCTGGTGAAAAAACACATTTTGTAGGTTTAGTTATCCCGGATATTTCTGATATGTTTTATGCCAATATAATTAGAGGAGTAGAAAAAACTTTAAATAAAAAAGATTATCTTCTCACCTTATTTACCACACACGCACGACCAGAAAGAGAGCAACAAGTAGTTCGACTGTTGAATAAAAGTATAGTTGACGGGTTAATTATAATGGCCTATTTTATTACTGATAATTTCATAGAATCATTGAAAGAAAGAGAGATTCCTTTTGTCTTTATCGACTATCCACCAAAAGATGAAGAAATTTATTCCGTAATGGTTGACAACGAAAATGGAGCGTATGAGGCGACAGAATATTTGATAAAACTTGGACATAAAAGAATAGCGTTTTTAGCAGGTCCAGAAGTTGCCTGGGATTCAAAGGCACGATTCAAGGGGTATTTAAAGGCATTAAAAACTTATGGAATCCAATTCAGCCCAGAATTAGTTGAAAACGGTAATTTCACAAAAGAAGAAGGATATGCCGCTACAAAAAGATTGTTAGAAAAAAGAGAAAAATTCACTGCTATTTTTTCTTCAAACGATCAAATGGCCATAGGAGCAATAAGGGCTTTAAAAGAAAGTGGTTACAAAATTCCCATAGATATCTCCATTGTGGGGTTTGATAATATCGAGGCCAGTTCTATAATAGAACCGCCTTTAACAACAGTTTCACAGCCCATATATGAAATGGGTAAAAAAGCTGTAGATATTATTACAGCTTTAATCAATGAAGAAAAAATTGAAGAAAAAAGATATATGTTAAAAACAAAATTAATCGAAAGACATTCTTGCATAAGAATTTAAATTTTTATAGATAACTTAACCGATTAAGTAACTATAAATAAAGTTTTTAATAGCCTTTATAACAGTAATTTTAAAAATCAGGAGGGAAGATATGTTCGAGACAAAATACGGATATTTCACAGAAGATGGAAAAGAATTTATTATAACCACACCTAAAACTCCCAAACCTTGGATAAATGTTATTTCTAATAGAGATTATGGAATGATTATATCTCAGAGTGGCTCTGGTTATAGCTGGAGAACGCATGCAAGTTTAAATAGAATTACACGGTGGGAACAAGATCTAATAAAGGATGAATGGGGTAAATATATATACATAAAAGATGATACAAGCGGGGATTTTTGGTCTCCAAGCTGGAAACCCAGTTGTAAAGAACCTCAAGAGTATAAATTAAGACATGGTCAAGGTTATTCCATATTTGAAACCAAATACTTCGATATAAAAACGAATTTAACTATGTTTGTATCTAAAGATGACCCAGTTGAAATATGGAAGTTAACTATAAAAAATACTTCCGAAAAAGAACGTAGACTATCTGTTTACACCTATTTAGAATGGAATTTGGGAGCCGCTCCTGACTGGCACAGAGAGTTTCACAAAACTTTTATAGAAACAGATTTTTTAAACGGTTTAAACTGTATGACGGCTGAAAAAAGAATGTGGGAGATACCAAATGAAAAAGGTCAAAATTGGAACAGAAACTGGGAATATACAGCTTTTCATTCAGTTAGTGAGACAGTGGCAGGATTTGAAGGGTCAAAGGAAAGATTTTTAGGACCGTACGGAAGTGTTTCTAATCCAAAAGCCATTATTACTGGAGAAATATCAAACACCTATGGAAAGTGGGAAGATCCTATTGCCAGCTTAAAAAATCAAATAATTTTAAAACCAGGAGAAGAAAAAACGTTGATTTATCTTCTTGGAGCTGTTTCTCAAAAAAATACCAACGAAAGTGTGAATTTCCTTGTTAAAAAATATCAGACAGTAGAAAGCGTTGAAGAAGAATTTGAAAAAGTAAAGGGTATGTGGGATAAAATGCTTTCGAAATTTACTGTTGAAACTCCAGATAAAGCCCTAGATTTTATGCTAAACAACTGGTTGAAATATCAAGCTATTTCTGGAAGATTGTGGGGAAGGTCGGCTTATTATCAAACTGGTGGTGCATATGGTTTTAGAGACCAGCTTCAAGATAGTCAGATATTTTTGTACATCGATCCTGAACAGACCAAAAATCAAATAAGACTTCATGCAGCCCACCAGTTCAAAGATGGGAGTGTTTACCATTGGTGGCATCCGCTTTCCGAACTTGGCTACAAAAATAATATATCGGATAACAGATTATGGTTGCCTTTTGTTGTTCTAAGGCTTTTAAGAGAAACCAATGATTTAGAATTCTTGAAAGAAAACATAAAGTTCCTGGATGGTGGGGAATCTTCTTTATACGACCATTGTATTAGAGCGATTCACTACAATTTAAATCATATGAGCCCAAGAGGACTTCCTTTAATAGGTGACGGAGACTGGAATGATGGCATGAACGCTGTTGGCACTCAAGGAAAAGGGGAAAGTGTTTGGCTTGGACATTTCTTGTACGGTATTTTAAAAGATTTCTCTGTTGTTTGTGAAAAGATAGGAGATTTAGAAAATATGCAAAGGTTTTTGGATGAAGCTGAAAAGCTTAAAGAAAATATAAACAAATACGCCTGGGATGGAGAATGGTACGTAAGGGCATTCAAAGACAATGGAGAACCGATTGGGAGTAAACAAAACAGTGAAGGTAAGATATTTTTAAACGCACAAACTTGGGCAATAATCAACGGCACCGCAACACAAACACGAATTGAAGCAGCTTATCAATCAGCAAAAAAGTACCTTTTTAAAGATTATGGGCCACTTCTTTTTCAACCAGCATTTGCGAACCCCGATTCAGAAATTGGATACTTAAGCAGATACGCTCCAGGAGTTAGAGAAAATGGTGGATTATACACTCATGCAGGCACTTGGGCGATATTGGCAGCCTCAAAGATGAAAGATCCTGAAACATACAAAATCTACAAAAGCTTTATGCCTATTTATAGGGGTTTGGAACCTGATAAATACTTAGCTGAACCATATGTTACCCCTGGTAACGTTGATGGGCCAGATTCTCCTTATTTTGGACGAGGAGGGTGGACTTGGTATACAGGATCGGCAGCTTGGTATTTCATAGTTGGAGTTGAGGGAATTTTTGGGCTAAAACCCGAATGGGAAGGATTAAGAATAGAACCCTTGTTCCCAGAAGATTGGAAAGAAGTAAAAGTAAGGAGAATATTCAGGGGAAAACAGTTAAACATAACTTACAAAAAAAGTAATGAGAAAAAGATTGTAGTTAATGGTGTAGAAATCAATGGAAATATTATTAATCCGGAATTATTTGAAGAAAGTGTTTTGAACGTTGAAGTACTTTTTTAAAAAGTATAAAAATTTTAGAAACAATTAATTTTCAAAAAATGAGATTTTGATTTTAAAAGGATTACAGGGCAGCTAAAACAGATTGTATGTAGCTTAGAATGATGGAGGTATTTTAAAAATTTTTAGATTCTAGAAGCAAGGTTTAAAGTAGGGTTCAGAGTTTCTAAAGATAGTATAAAATTCTAGAAAAGGAGGAATTTACGATGAGTAAAAAACGATATTTTTTGGTATTAGCGGTTGTGATGTTGTTTTTATCATCTTTCTCTCAAGTGGTAATCCATGATTTCGATTCTACTGTTGGTTTGAACAATGATAACACTGGAGCAACCTTTGAACTGAGTGGTAGATATGTATACAACGGTAAATTTTCTACGATTGTCGTACCTTCAGGCTCATCTGAAGAGACGAAGTTAGCTTTCGAATTATCAGGAGAAAGATTGAGTAAATGGTTTGGTAATGATACATTGCAGCTAGCGCTTTACACAAATCCAAATAGTTCTTTAAAACCTAACAATTTTTTTCTTGGTATGGCTGATGTTACTGAAGGCTGGGAATGGGTTGATGGAATATTCTCTGAAACAACACAAAAAGATGGTTGGAATCTAATAGAGTATAGATTATCCGAAAAGATGCAAGATCTTTTACCTGATAACAAATATATGCTTTACTTTTCCTTTTTCTATTCTGAAGGATCAGCAAAACTTCCTTTAAAGGATCCTTTCTACGTTGACAACCTTGTTGCTTTAAACTCTCAAGAACCACAAACAGAACGGGTATATATTTGGAATATGGACACGATTGAGGAGATAAATACCTTTGGTAACGATAATACAGGAGCTGTTTTCGAGTTAGCCCAAGATCGTGCAGCTGAAGGGTTATACTCCATGAAGGTTATTCCCAACGGTGAGGCAATAGAAACAAAGATAGCAATTGAACTTTCAGGTGAAAAAATTATTTCTTGGTCAGATACCGACAAAGTAACAATGAACGTATATATACCAAAGGACAATAAAATAAAACCAACGATGTATTTCTTAGGTATGGCAGATTTAACAACTGAATGGCAATGGGTTGGAGGGGTATTCTCTCAAACAAGTATAAATGATGGATGGAACAGGATAGAATTTGAGATAGCCGGAGATATGAGCAAATTAAAAGAAGGAAATAAGTACATGATTTACTTGGCTTTTGCTGGTTTCAATCAAAACAATGAAAAAGTACCTTTAACGGAACCATTCTATGTAGATGGGATCTTTGTAGAAAAATCATCAGATTCTAAACCCACAGTGGAAGATCTTTTATCCGCCGTCCCTTCAAAGCTTAAAGAAGAAGTAGAAAATCTTTTAGAACTTGACGATGAAAGCTTATTAGATGAAATACAAAAAAGAACCTTCATGTACCTTTGGAAAGAAGTAAACCCTGAAAATGGTCTGGTAAAAGATAGAAGTACGCCAGATTCAGCTTCAAGTATAGCCGCTGTTGGAATGGCACTTTCAGCTATTCCAGTAGGTATTGAACGGGGATGGATAACTTATGATCAAGGTTACGAAAGAACGTTAACAACGTTAAAAACCTTTGTAGAAGGCAAAGTCGAAGGAATCAATGGTTTTTACTACCATTTTGTGAACATGAATACTGGCAAGAGAGAGTGGAACAGCGAGGTATCTTCTATCGATACCGCAATACTCGTTGCCGGCGCATTGACAGCAGGAGCCTATTTTGAAAATACGGAAGTAGATGAACTAGCAAATAAATTATATGAAAACGTAAATTGGCAATGGATGCTTGCCGGTGGGGACACTTTGTCCATGGGTTGGAAACCAGAGGCAGGTTTCTTAGGCGCTAGATGGGATTCTTTCAACGAAGGATTACTCGCCTATGTGTTAGCTATTGGCTCACCAACCTATCCAGTTCCTGCGGATTCATGGGACAAAATTTTTAGACCCGTAAAAAACGATACATATATTTATCTACCTCAAGAAACACTGTTCGTATACCAATACCCTAATATTTGGATAGATTTTAGAGACAAAGAAGACAAATACGCTAATTATTTCAACAACGCAGTAGCCGCAACAAGATACAACTGGTTATATGCTGTACAGAATCGTTTTAAATACGAAACTTACGCCATGGACATCTGGGGTTTAAGTGCTTCTGATGGACCTACAGGATACAAAGCTTACGGAGCTGTTGATGGGAACAACGATGGAACGGTTGCACCCTATGCATCTATATCATCTATACCATTCACTCCTGATATATCAATGAACGCTATCAGAGGAATGTTGAGTAAATATGGACCGTTAGTATGGGGCGAGTATGGATTTTATAGTGCATTCAACGTAGATGAAGTATGGTTCTCTGATCAATATATAGGGATTGATCAAGGAGATATTATTTTAATGATCGAAAATTATAGGACCGGTTTAATTTGGGAACTTTTCATGAAGAATGAAAATGTTCAAAAGGCTTTAGATGAAATAGGATTCGTTGAAAAAGTATCTGATTATTCAGTTACTCCTTGGTATGTTGAAGAATACAAACGATTGTTAACTAGTTCCGAAGAAAAGTTAGCGGAAGCACCAAAAATTTCAAATAATATAAACATCGACGGGAATTTAGAAGAATGGAAAAACATTCCAAAATATGACGTAACAGAAGATATGAACGTACCAGGCGGTGGAATAAAACCTGTAGATAAAAGGTCTCAGGTTCTACATAGTTACTTTCAAGTTGCATGGGATGATCAAAACTTGTATTTAGCAGCAGACGTATACGATGAAGTTGTCGTTATTAACATAGCCCCCAACGATGTCGGTGGTTATTACAGGACTGATTCAATTGAATTTTATATAAACCCAGCAGTTGCTGGCTCAGATGCGGGAATTTTCAAATTAGCTATTCTTCCATTTGATACAGAAGGAAACGTCCAGGCTGTACGACACGAAGACGCAAAACCAGGTCCAATATCCACAACGGCACCTAAAATGAAGGTAGCTTCTAAAAAAACAGATTATGGATATGTTGTGGAAGTCATGATCCCATTTGAATATTTAGGTATAACGAATCCACAACCTGGTTTAAAACTTGGATTTAGCCACACAATCCATAATTCTAACAAAGGAGATGCGGCTATAGGAGAATATGTGAGAGAGAATATAATTTCTTGGAATCCTCTGCCAGATATTTGGGCAAATCCACAAAATTGGGGAACTTTAGAATTAAAATAAGATTCTTTTCTGAATCAGAATATTAAAAATAAAAAGATTATCAAAAATAAAATTTCGATTTTAAAAGGTTTGCAGGGGGGTAGGGATTTAATAGAAGTTTTAAACTTCTAAATACTGTAAAAAATTGTTATTAGGAGGTGTAGGAACATGAGAAAGACTTTGGTCGTTTTGAGTGTTGTGATGTTGTTGGTTTCATTCAATTTCGGAGCAACAAAGATCACAGTATGGGCTATGGGTGAAGAGGCAAAAAGTTTGGATCAATTAGCTGAGCTTTTCATGGAAGAATACCCTGAATATGAGGTCGATATTCAAGCCATACCCTGGGCAAATGCCTACGATAAAATTTTAACAGGAATCGCTGGCAGACAAGTCCCGGATATTGCACAGATGGGAACAACTTGGATGGCTCCGTTTGGAAGCATGGGAGCGTTTGAAGATTTAGCTCCGTACATAGAAAACTCTGAAGTGGTAAAGCCAGAGAATTTCTTCCAAGGTGCTTGGGAAACAGGAATAGTTGATGGGAAGCAGTTTGGTATTCCTTGGTATGTGGATACTAGAGCTATGTATTACAGAACAGATTTATTAGCGCAAGTAGGTTACGATCATGCTCCTCAAAATTGGGATGAGTTATACGATGCTGTAAAGAAGTTAGTTGAAAATGGTAGTAGATATGGCATTACACTTTACCAACCTCAGGATAATTATCAAGTACTGTTACCATTTGTTTGGCAAAATGGTGGAGATATTTTAGACAGCGCTGGAAATGTGATAGTAGACCAACCAGAATTCGTCGAAGCTTTTGGGTATTACACAAGATTCTTCACTGAAGGATTGACTCCAATTGCTGGTGGAGGGAACCTATTCCAAGATTTTGCCTCTGGAGATACACCAATCTTTTTTTCCGGTCCATGGATGGTTAGTATGATAAGGGCACAAATACCTCAAATAGATGGTAATTGGGATGTTGCATTAATGCCCGAGAATAAAAGCAGAACATCCTTTATGGGTGGCAGTGATTTAGTAATTTTCAGAGATTCCAAAAACAAGGAAGCTGCTTGGAAGTTCATAGAGTTCTTGTCGAGACCGGATATCCAAGTAAAGTGGTACCAAATTGTGAATGCACTACCTTCAGTCCCCAAAGCATGGGAAGATCCTTTATTGCAATCAGATCCGATGATAGCGACGTTTGGTGAACAGTTGAATGATGCAAAAGCTCCTATAAATATACCCGAATTTCAAGAGATCTCAGTTTCGATTGATAGCAGAGTTCAAGAAGCGATTTATGGCAGAAAAACGCCAGAACAAGCAGCTAAAGATTTGAAAAAAGATATTGAAAAGATATTGAAATAATTTGTTTTATGCCCCTCTTGTTACAAAAAAGAGGGGCTTTTGATCAAATTTTTTTGATTTTGATTATTAAGGAGCGATAGAATTGAAGACCCCATTAAGAGCGATTATTGGTTTCATAGGACCTTCAATAATATTATTGTTGATCTTCATGTTAATACCTATAGTAGTTTCTTTAGTCATAAGCTTCACCGATTTCGATGTTTATGCTATATATGATTGGGGAAGAGCTAGTTTTATTGGTTTTGAAAATTACGTAAACTTAATGCAAGACCCCCTTTTTTGGAGGGCTTTACTAAATACACTATATGCATTAGTTGTTGCGATGCCCTTAACAGTAGTATTAGCTTTAAGCTTTGCTGCTCTTATAAATAGGGAAGCCACATATTTTAAGAATTTTTTTAAAGTAAGTTTTTACCTCCCCTCTATTACAAACACAGTTGCAATTGCTATCGTGTGGGCATGGATGCTCAATCCTGATTATGGATTAATAAATTGGTTCTTGGGTTTATTTGGTATACAAGGACCTAATTGGTTAGGTGATCCCATATGGGCAATGCCATCGGTAATAATGCTTGTAGTTTGGAAAGCGGTAGGTTACAACATTATTCTCTTCACGGCTGGTTTACAAAATATACCCGACTATCTATATGAAGCTGCCGAGTTGGATGGAGCTTCAAGGTTTCAACAATTTTTACATGTTACTATCCCATCGTTGAGACCAACGATATTTTTTGTTACAGTTATGACTGTAATAGGTTATTTGCAATTATTTGAAGAACCCTACATGTTAACGGCAGGCGGGCCTTTGAATTCTACTTTATCTATAGTTCTGTATCTGTATCGACAAGGGTTCAGGTTCTTCAAATTAGGGTATGCCTCTTCGATCGCTTTTATGCTATTTTTAATGATATTTGCTTTAACATACATGCAAATGAGTGCAAGAAGATCAGAAGTATAAGAGAGTATTGGTAAGGAGTGATAAATGTGAGATCCAGAAAAGTTTCTCCTATAGAACAAGTGGCGGTACATGGATTATTAATTATCTGGCTGTTAATTTCTGTTATACCTTTTGTATGGATGGTTTCAACTTCTTTTAAGGGACCTGGAGAAATTTTTATATTTCCTCCCAGATGGATCCCTAGAAATCCTACTTTTAATAATTATATAGATTTATTTCAAGAAATGAACTTTGGAAGACCTTTTTTGAATTCTGTTCTTGTTTCTCTTTCTACCACATTTTTATCCGTTTTAATAGCTACTATGGCAGGTTATGGGTTCGCCAAATTCCATTTTAAAAATAAAAACCTTTTGTTTTTGTTTATCTTAGGAACGATAATGGTGCCTGGCCAAATAACTATGATTCCAGTATTTTTGTTGTTGTCACGAATGAATCTATTAAACACCTATTGGGGTTTAATATTGCCTGCTATAGCAAATGCCTTCAACATATTTTTCATGAGACAATACATTATGGGTGTCCCCGACGAACTAATAGAAGCAGCTAAGATAGATGGAGCACATGAAGGATGGATATTTTTTAGAATAATATTGCCTTTGGCCAGACCTGCTATGGCTGCAATAACGATTTTCACATTTACAGGTTCTTGGAACAATTTTTTATGGCCCTTGATTATAGCGACCGATGAAAGCATGTACACACTTCCTGTTGCCGTATCTGTTTTAGGAGGACAATATACTGAAAACATAGCGATGCAAATGGCAGGTTCGGTTATAGTAATTTTGCCTCTAATAATTGTATTTTTATTTACTCAACGATATTTCATAAAAGGAATCACATTTACTGGAATGAAAGGCTAAAAAGTATTACTATATTTATAATATAATTCAAAAAATATTAATGAAATACCTGTATAATAAAAGGGACTAAATTTATCGTAATTAAAGGAGGATTTAGATGGCAAAAGTCAACATTATATTCTATAGTATGTATGGCAGTATTTATCAAATGGCTAAAGCCGAAGCGGAAGGTGCAAAAGAAGTGGAAGGAACGGATGTTAAGATCTACAGAGTGCCTGAAACCGTCCCCGAAGATATTCTAATCCAATCTGGGGCTAAAAAGGCACAAGAACAATTTTTACATATTCCAGTAGCAACGTTGGATTCTTTAGTTGAAGCTGATGCGATAATTTTTGGTACTCCCACTAGATTTGGCATGATGGCGGCACAAATGAGGCAATTTCTTGATACAACAGGTCCACTTTGGGCAAGGGGAAGCTTAGTTGGAAAAATAGGTAGTGTTTTCACTTCTACCAGTACTCAACATGGAGGTCAAGAATCTACCATTTTAAATTTTCATACAACGTTATTGCATCATGGGATGATTATTGTGGGAATTCCTTTCAATGAGCCAGGTCTGAGCGATGTGTCGAATATTCATGGAGGTACACCATATGGTGCCTCGGCAATTATTATCCAAGGCGAGGAAAATAGACCTAATGAAATAGACCTCAACATTGCAAAAAGTCAAGGAAGAAGAGTAGCTGAAATAGCAAAAAAGCTTTTTGGGTGATACTTCAGAGTATAAACTGTAAAATTAAAATATCGACTTTTAAAAACTTTTGAAGGCGCACGATCTGTGCGTCTTTATTTTTTTTGAATTTAAAACTTCAATTGACTTTTAAAAAAATACCTGATATAATTAATTATGATTATTCACTTAGTGTATGAATGAAATGATTAGAGGTGATTTTCTTAATGCTCAATATACAAAATTACACATTTTTTAATCCTTCTCCGAATTTTAGAGAAATGGTGATCTTAAAGTTAATTTCTCAAGAAAATGATATTTCTCAAGATACAATGGCAAAAAAAGTAGGGGTCGTTCCATCTATGATAAACAAGTACTTAAAAGATTTTGAAGAGAATGGAAATATCATAAAAAGCGGTGAAAACAAACGCAATATGAGTTATGAGCTCACAGAGGCAGGAAAAAAGAGGTTGCAATTTTTAACCCTCAGTTTCGTTGACGAGGTTTCTGAGTTATATACAGAAACCAAAGACTCATTCAAAAAAGTTTTTCAAACTCTTAAAAAAGATAATTTAAAGGATATTCTTTTGTATGGTGCGGGGGTTGTTGGAGGAATTGTATTGAAGGTTTTGAAGGATGAAAATATTAATATAATTGGATTTTTGGATGATTCCCCTTTAAAACAAGGTGATAAACTTCAAGGAATAGATATTTACCCTCCGGAAAAAGCCAAAGAGCTAACCTACGATGCACTCATAATAGCTTCTTTTAGGAAGTCAGAAAAAATTTTGGAAAAGGCAACTGAAAAAAATTTGGAAAAATTATATGTTTTTAAGATAGATGAGGAAGGCAATATTTCTTTGGAGGGGAGATGAGATGGAAGACAAGATGAAGGTTCCTCTTTTTGATTTAACACGACAATACGAAAAATTGAGAAAAAATGTTCTAAAAAAGTTGGATGCTGTTTTCACTTCTGGAAATGTGGTTATGGGAAGTAATGTAAAAGCCTTAGAAGAGGAAATTGCAAAGTATATAAACGTAAAGTACGCTATTGGTGTTGCCAATGGCTCTGATGCCTTAAGGATATCCGTTCAAGCTATAGGTATAAAAGAAGGAGATTACGTTATCACCACACCATATACTTTTTTTGCAACCGCAAGTGCAATTTTACTGAATGGCGCCACGCCTATATTTGTGGATGTAGAAGATAAATATTACAACCTTGATTTGGATAAAGTCGAAGATTTGCTTGAGAATCATCCAAAAAAAGAAAAAATTAAAGCGATTATTCCTGTACACCTTTTTGGAAAAACCGTTGATTTAGAGAGATTGGAAAGAATAAGAGAGAATTACAACATAAAAATTATAGAAGACGCCGCTCAGTCTATTGGATCTGTATGGCACTTTAAGAATGGTGAAAGAAAATTTAGTGGCAGCATCGGAGATTTGGGCATATTTTCCTTCTTCCCAACAAAAAATCTAGGTGGTTATGGTGATGGTGGAATGGTTGTTACAAACAATGCGGATTTGGCAGATAGGATCAGAAAATTAAGAGTTCATGGTGCTGCAAAAAAATATTATCACGATGAAGTTGGTTACAATTCAAGATTAGACGAAGTTCAAGCTGCAATATTGAGAATAAAACTAAACAATTTAGATGAATACATTGATAAAAGAATAAAAAAGGCAAAAAATTATGAAGAATTATTTGAATTACATAACCTCAACGAAGATTTAAGTTATCCTGCTTATTTTAACGACAGAACCCATGTCTATCACCAATACGTAGTCACTTTGAATAACCCCAAAGATAGGGATAAATTGAAAAAATTCTTAGAAAATAAAGGGGTTGGAACATCGATATACTATCCTCTTGGTTTGCACCTTCAAAAGTGTTTTGAGAACTTGGGTTATAAAGAAGGGGACTTCCCTGTAGCTGAAAATGCATCTAAATCGACGTTAGCCTTGCCAATGTTTCCAGAGCTCACCAAAAAAGAGCAGGAATACGTAGTTAAAAGTATTAAAGAGTTTTTTTCAAAATAGTTTTAGAGTTTCTAAAGATAGCGATATTTTAGAAAGAGGAGGACTAAAAAATGGCATTATTGGATAAAATAAAAGATAAAACTGCAAAGATAGGGGTAATAGGTTTGGGTTATGTTGGTTTACCTCTTGCCGTGGAAAAGGCGAAGGCAGGGTACAAGGTTTTAGGATTCGATATTCAAAAAGAAAAAGTAGAAAAGGTCAACAAAGGGATAAATTATATCGGAGATGTTGTAAATTCAGAGTTAGAAAAGCTGGTTGACGATGGTTATCTAAGCGCTACAGGCGATTATGATAGAATAAAGGAGTGCGATTGTGTAACAATATGTGTTCCAACTCCTTTGGATAAATACAAACAACCTGATTTAAGTTTTGTTGTTGATTCAACCAAAGAGGTAGCCAAAAGGCTTCATCCAGAAATGTTGATTGTTTTAGAAAGCACTACTTATCCGGGAACTACCGAAGAAGTAATTCTGCCGTTATTACAAGAGTATGGGTTCAAGGTTGGAAAAGATTTTTATTTAGCTTTTAGCCCAGAAAGGGTGGATCCAGGAAATTTGATTTACAAGACGAAAAATACACCAAAAGTAGTCGGTGGAGTTACCGAAAAATGCACTTTACATGCAAAAACCCTCTATGAAAACGTATTAAACGCAGAAGTTTTCACCGTTTCATCCCCTAAGGAAGCAGAAATGTCAAAAATTTTGGAAAATACCTTTAGAATAGTCAATATTGGTCTCATCAATGAAATGGCTATCTTAGCAAAGAAAATGGGAATAAATATCTGGCAGGTCATAGATGCAGCTGCTACAAAGCCTTTTGGATTCATGCCCTTTTATCCAGGACCAGGTGTGGGCGGTCATTGTATTCCAATAGATCCTTTTTATTTAACGTATAAAGCTAGAGAGTTTGACTATCACACAAGGATAATAGAATTGGCTGGGGAAATAAACGATTATATGCCTGAGTATGTAATTGAAAGACTAATGGACATTTTAAACGAAAATAAAAAGTGTTTGAATGGTTCCAAAATATTGATGTTAGGGGTGAGTTATAAAAACGATATAGACGATTTAAGAGAGTCTCCTGCTTTGAAAGTTTTGGAGCTTTTGGAAAAAAAGGGTGCAGAAGTGAAGATTCATGACCCTTATATAAAAAATTTTTCTCACAAAGGAATAGAGTATAAAACGGTAGACTTAACAAAAGAATTGTTAGAGGAATCAGATGCGGTTTTAATTACTACTGGGCACAAAAAGGTGAATTACAATTTCGTTTTGGAAAATGCTGATATAGTTTTTGATACAAAAAATGTCACAAAAGGGCTTAGAGAGAAGTATCCAGAAAAAGTTTCTTTATTATGAAAAGTTTAAAAGTAGGTGATATTCTTTGCTTAAATTGGCTGTAATAGGTTGTGGAAGAATTGCTCAAACAAAACACTCAGAAGCAATTATAAAAAATTCTGATATCATTGAAAATGTGGCTGTTTGCGATTTAAAAGAAGAAAGAGCAGAACAATTTGCCAGTAAGGTTGAAAATTCTGGGTTAAAGAAACCAGATATATACACGGATTACGGCAAGTTGTTGAAAAGAACCGATGTAGACGCCGTGGCAATCGCTACCGAAAGTGGGAAACATTATGAACTCACCTTGGCAGCTCTGCAAAACAACAAACATGTGTTAGTGGAAAAACCAATGGCCCTATCAACAAAACATATGAATGAGATGATAGAGTTTGCAAAAAAGAAAAATTTAAAGTTAGGGGTTTGCTTTCAAAATCGGTTCAATCCACCTATACAAGAATTAAGAAAAAAAATTACAACAAATTCCTTTGGAAGAATTCTTCACGGTCAAGCTTCCATTAGGTGGAATAGAAACGAAGAATATTATAAACAAGCAAAATGGAGAGGCACTTGGGAATACGACGGTGGTACGTTGATGAACCAATGTACTCACAATATAGACTTGTTATTGTGGAATATGGGCTCTGAAATAAATGAAATATACGGTGTTATTCAGAACTTCACCCATCCTTATATAGAAGCCGAGGATTTTGGAGGGGCAATAATAAAATTTAAAAACGGTTCTGTAGGAATTATAGAAGGATCAGCAAATATATATCCAAAAAACTTGGAAGAAACTCTATCGATATTCGGAGAAAAAGGCACAGTGGTTATCGGCGGCTTAGCGGTGAATAAGATAAAATATTGGAGATTTGAAGGAGAAGATGGACATCCATTTCAAAATCTCCCAGATCCTGATACGGTTTATGGAAGTGGGCACATTCCACTGTACCGAGATTTTTATCAATCGATAAAAGAAGATCGAGATCCCTTTATTAACGGTGACGAAGGGAAAAAGGCTGTAGAAGCTGTTTTGGGAATTTACAAGTCTGCCCTTTTGGACAGACCTGTGAAATTTCCAATCGATTTTTCAACTATGGAATTGAAGAGGGATATATAGTCAGTCTAGATCTTGTTATAATCAAGATCTACTCCCCTCTTCTTTTCACATATTGATTTCTATCCCTAAACCAGGTTTGTCCGAAAGAATTATTGTATCTCCTTCTACTTCAAATCCTCCTTTTATTCCTTCGTATTCTTCATAATACATGAAAGAATCTAAATCAGCGTCTGTTATATTTTTCTTAGCTGCAACTAAGCTTGCTCCCGCAGTAAGAGCCACCTTTGTTTCCACCATACATCCAACCATACAATTAATTCCACCAGATTCTGCAATTGTGTTAATCTTTTCTGCTTCGTAAAGCCCTCCACTTTTCATCAGTTTTATATTGATCATATCGGCACTATCTTTTTTTATCACATGCATTGCATCGTGAGCGTTATGAACTGATTCATCTAAAATAATCTTCATATCAGTCTTTTTTCTCAAAAGTGCAGATCCATCAAGATCCCAATCAGCTAACGGTTGCTCAAAGGCTTCAACGTTGTAACTTTCCATCATCTTGATTGCAGTTAACGTATCGTGTATATTCCATCCTTGGTTGGCATCTATTTTCAATCTTACTTTATCTCCCACGCTATTTCTTATTAGCCTGATAGCTTCAACGTCTTTTTTAAGATCAACGCCAGTTTTGATTTTTAATATATTAAATCCTTTATCTACGCTCTCTTTGGCTTCATTTGCCATTTCTTGTGGCGCACCAATCCCTATCGTGATATCTGTCTGTACTTTGCTTTCAAATCCACCAAGAAGCTTATAAAGGGGTTCTTGCATTACTTTCCCTTTTATATCGTAGAGAGCGATATCAACCGCTGCTTTTGCTGCTGTATTTCCTGCGATTGCTTTGTTTAATATATAATGAATTCTTTCTATTGCGAGTGGATCCTGCCCTATTAATATTTCTTTGAATGTTTTAAGAACTATTGTTACACTGTCGATGCTTTCCCCCGTTACTGAACAAGAGGGAGTAGCTTCTCCAAAGCCGAAGTATCCCTCATCAGTAGTTATTTTTACAAGCACCGATTCACAATACTCCGTTGATCCTCGCGAGATAACAAAAGGTTTTTTGAGTTTAATTTTGATTTTTTCAAATTTTAAATCTGTTATTTTCATTCTCTGCCCTCCACAAGATTTTTTAAATAGTGCGACCCTTTGCCATAACTTTTTTTATTTCCAGAGTACTTTTATCTAAGAACACTATATCTGCATCAAAGTTTTCTTTTATTTGGCCTTTGTTTTCCAATTTAAGAAAATTTGCAGGATTGATAGTGATTACCTTCAAAGCTTCTTCCAAAGGGATATCTTCTTGTATTACACAATCCTTTACTTCTTCAAAGAGTGTGCCTACATCTGCTACTGTTAGACCTATATAATTTCCTTTTTCATCGAATTGTGGTAAGCTCCCCTGTCCATCAGATGAGAAAGATATATTGTCAATATTTACCCCATCTTCAAGTAAAAGATTCAAGGCTTTAGATGGTTTTGATGGATCCTCTTTGTCTTTCTTTTTTGACGAACTAGTTGTGAAATCTACCCTTCCACCCTGTTCTATGAAATTTTTACATGTTTGAAGAGCTTTTTCTCCCTTGTTCATGTGAGTTGGAAGGAACTGTGTAATAGGTAATTCTGAATTTTCAACAACATCTAGTAATATCTGAATGAATTTTTCTCCTCTGCCAACATGAATATTTACAATGCCCGCCTTTTTTGATAAAATTCCACCCACTCGAGCTTCTGAAGTCAATCTTATCAGCTCTTCTAAGGTTGGCTGGGAACCTCTATGGTCTGAAATAGCAACTTCTCCAACACCTATTATTTCTTCAATGAAAACCAAATCGTCTATAATTCTGCCGGTAAAAGTTTTTACTGGTAGATGATAAGAACCCGTATACGTATAGCAGCTTATCCCTTCTTGTTTTAATGCTTTTGCTTTTGCAATTAAGTTTTGCATACTTCGAGTTGCGTTGTCGGTTCCCAAAACACCTACTAATGTAGTAATTCCAGAACTTATTATCTTGGAAAGGGATATTTCGGGAGTTCTTGTGCTGTATCCCCCTTCTCCACCTCCCCCTGTTATATGAACGTGTGAATCTATAAAACCTGGAACTACTATATAATCCTCAGCATCGATAATCTCAACTTTAAGATTAGAATTTAATTCTATCGAATCGACTAGTTCTAAGATTTTTTCTCCACCAATTAATATATCTTTTTCCCCTAAAGCTTTAGGCGAGTAAACTGTTGCATTCTTTATGAGGGTAAGCAAAATGCTCTTCTCCTTTTTTATGATTATAAGTTTTATTTAAATCATGCCACAGAGAATATTAAAAAGTCAAGTTAACTCATTCTACCAATAATTTTTAAATAAAAAACAAAAAGCTCAAAAATCCGAAAAAGATTTTGAGCTTTCATAGAAAAAGAATTTGATAATGGTCGGGACGACTGGACTTGAACCAGCGACCTTTGGTTCCCGAAACCAACGCGCTACCAACTGCGCTACGCCCCGAATTCTTATTATTCTATAATTGATTTTATCATATTTTTTAATCGAAGTGAATACCAATAAAAAAATCGAAAAATAATAACTTGTCTAATAAGATTAGTGACTATACTACAAACTGTATATAACTTAACTGTTGCGTTATAATAGTTCATTTTATTGTTAATTTTAGGCACAGCTAACTCTTTTAAAAAGTGTTATAATTGAATTGAAATATTCGAAAGAGGTGATTATAATTTGCTAATTCCTTTACACGATTTGTTTATTGGGCAAAAGGGTAAGATAGTGAGTTTAAACAATGAAGAAGAAAGTACGAAAAATCGTCTTCTTGCAATGGGAATCACGCCAGGTAAATCTATAGAATTAGCTCATGTTTCTCCTTTTGGAGATCCTTTAGTATTTAAAATTGGAGAAAAAAAAGTAGTTTTAAGAAAAAGCGAAGCTTCTAAGATCCTTGTCGATGTTCCTTACAAAGTATTCAACCTTTTGGAAAGTGAAACTGGAAAATATGAAATTATCGATCTTAAAGGGGGAAGCAACTTCATAGAGGAAATGAAAAGTATGGGGTTGTATAAAGGAGTTAATATTAATTTAGTTAATAAGCTTGGAAACAGAATAATTGTTGAGGTTGATGGAAGCAAATACGAATTGGGTAGAGGAAGAGCTGCCAAGATATTCTGTAAAAAGGTGGATTAGAAAATGGATATATCTGTTGTAGAAGAATACGTAAGAAAGAATAAAGAAGTTGATATTTTGGAATTAAAAGAGAAATTTCACTTAAATCAAAGTGAAATAAAACTTTTGATCCCTTTTTTAAGGATAATGGATGTTGAAATTAAAAAAATAAATAAAATAGAACCTGTATGTAAAAGTTGTCCATTGTCAGATAAATGTGGAAAAGGCCTGTTAAATAACTGTTATTACACTAATAACTCTACAAAACAAATTTAATATGGGGAGGAGCATGGATGAGCAAGGATACCCTCAAAGATGACGTTGAAACCGTTGACAATGAAGCTGAGATTTCAATAATTGGAAATCCTAATGTTGGAAAGACTTCTCTATTCAACCTTTTAACGGGCACAAAACAATATGTTGCCAATTGGCCAGGGGTTACAGTAGAGAAGAAAATTGGAAGTTTTAAGTATAAAGGTAAAACCTTTAAATTAGTTGATCTTCCAGGTGTTTACACCCTTTCAGCTAAAAGTGAAGATGAGAGAGTTGCTAAGGATTACTTAATAAGTAATACTTCAGAGATAGTAATTGTCGTAGCAGATGCCTTGAACTTGGAAAGTTCTATGTTTTTATTGTTTCAACTCATAGAAATTGGTGTGAAGACTATTTTGGTTATAAACTCCGTAGATGAAGCTCGGGAAAAAGGACGAATCATCGATCCATCCCCAATTTCCAAAACTTTAAACATCCCTGTCATATTGACTTCCGCCAAGACAGGTGAAGGTAAGGAAGAACTTTTAGAAGAAGCATATAAGCTTTCAAAAGAAAAAAATCTTACAAAAAAGAAAATAATGTATCCAGAAGAAATAGAGAATTTTATCAATTTTTTTCAAGACAAAATCGCAAAGTATCATAAAATAAGTTCGAAATATCAAAATTATATAGATAGTAGTTGGTTACCAATATATTTTTTAGAGTTTGGAAGTGAAGATTTAGAACTTCCCAAGGATTTTTTGACTGAGTTAAAAGAAAATTTTGATATAGAAGAACTTAAAAACAAATATTTAAATTGGAAGTTTAATTTCATTTCTTATCTAGTTAGTTCTTCGATAATAAAAGAGGGTATAGACTGGTCTTTGAGAGATATTTTAGACCACGTTTTTACACATAAGATTTTGGGAATACTGATATATGTTTTTGCTTTGTTTGCAGTGTTTTCTCTAACATTCAGCCTCGCTCAACCATTATCGGATTTGCTGGATTCGGCTTTTACTTTTTTAGGTAATTCAATCAGCCAAATGGTAACTGTTCCTTGGTTAGAGTCACTACTAGTTGATGGGGTTATAGCCGGCGTTGGTGGGGTTTTGATTTTTATTCCACAGATTTTTATCTTATTTTTCTTCTTAGGATTTTTGGAAGAATCAGGATATTTGCCAAGAGCAGCCTTTTTAGTTGACAGAATTGCGAGAAATTTTGGATTAAGTGGTAGATCTTTTATGTCTATTATTTTAGGTTTCGGTTGCAATGTTCCAGCCATTATCTCTACCAAAACGATTGCCAATAAAAAAGAAAGGCTGGCTTTAATTCTTAGCCTTCCCTTTGCATCGTGTAGTGCTAGGTTACCAGTTTACATACTTTTAATAAGTGCGTTCTTTTCAACACACGCAGCTACTATAATGCTACTAGTCTATTTATCGAGTATAGCGTTGGTCTTACTATCCTCAAAATTTTTGCAAAGATTCATTACCCAATCAGAAGACATCCCTTTCATAATAGAACTGCCCAGGTTTAGGATGCCTACTTTAAAAAATTTATCCATTTATACATGGAACAGAGGAAAGCACTTTTTACAAAAAGCCGGAGGCATAATTCTAATAGCCACCATACTAATTTGGTTTTTGTCTTTCTTCCCTAATTTTGGCACAGATATAAACAATAGTTTTGCCGCTTCTATAGGGAGAGTGTTCGAACCTTTAACTAATCACTTGGGATGGGATTGGAGAATAAACACCGGCTTGATTTTTGGTGTCGCCGCAAAAGAAATAGTTGTGTCTTCCTATGCCACAATTTTTAATGTTGGAGAAGGCTCTTTAACCTACGCTTTACAAAATGCATTAACCCCGGCATCTGCTTTAGCACTCATATTCTTCATTATGGCTTATATTCCTTGTTTTGCAACTTTAGCCACGATTAAGGCGGAGACAAATGGGTGGAAATGGGCGGTTTTCAGTCTTGTTTACACCACCGTTGTTGCTTATCTTATAGCTAATGTGGTATTTTTTGTAGGAGGAATCTTTTTATGAAACACAAAAACTTCACTCTTTCTTTGATAGCAATATTATCGATTATTTTCATGTTGCTGAATATACAGAAAAACTTTTTCTACGTCTTTTCTTTTTTTGTTATACTCTTAATTTCGATCTACGGTTTTTCTAATGACAATAGAATATGGTATCATAAATCAGCGCATATAATAGTTTCCTCTTTTATCGGTCTATTTCTTTTAGCTTATGAAATCTTGGATATGTTGTTCACTATGTTAGCAGGTGAATTTTCCGAAATAAATTTAAATATTTATGTTATAATCTTTGGTATACTAAGCATAATGATATTCTTTTTAGAATTAAAATATCTAAGAAAAAAGAGAAATGAAGCATTGAATAAGGAGGAACGATAAATGTTAAAAGATATATTAAATAATGATTTAAAAAAATATATGAAAGAAAAGAATACCCTTGCTTTAAATGCGGTTAGATCTATAATATCTGAGATTAAAAATAAAGAGGTTGAAAAAGGAGCAGGGTTAACAGAGGAAGAAATAATCCAAGTAATAAAAAAGCAGATAAAAATGAGAGAAGACTCGATTGAACAGTTCGAAAAAGCAGATAGAATAGATCTTGCTGAAAAAGAAAGAAAAGAAGTTGAGATCTTACAAAGCTATCTTCCTGAACAACTTTCTGACGAAGAATTGAAAAAAATAATAGAAGAAACTATAAGCGAAGTCAATGCAACATCAAAAAAAGATTTTGGCAAAGTAATGAAATTGATAATTCAAAAGGTTCAAGGAAGAGCTGATGGAAAGAAAATAAGCGAAATACTGTCGACACTTTTAAATTAACATATAACTAATATGTGATATAATAATACTAGAAAGAATTTCTTTGGAGGTGTTTTTTGCAGTGATCACAATAGTTTATTCGGTATTATTATTAGGAATTTTAGGGTTTGCTTCCGGCACTTTTTTGGCTTTTGCTGCAAAAAAATTTGAAGTAAAGGAAGATCCAAGAGAGGCTATTGTTAAAGCGGTATTGCCAAACAACGATTGTGGATCTTGTGGTTATCCTGGATGTGCAGCCTTCGCTAAGGCATTTATCAAGGGAGAGGTCGGAAAAGACGGTTGCGTTCCTGGTAAAGCTCAAGGAGTCCCAGAACTTTTAGAGAAAATTTCTAAGATGTCTATTGATGAATTGAACAAAATATATGAGGAAAGTGGGGAAGACGATTCTAAAATATTAAAACTACTAAAACAAAATTAAAAAGGGGGGATCAAATTGATCGATCCTATATCCTCTCAACAATACAAGCCACTTTATTTAAGGAGTTTTGATTATGGAAGTGATCAACTTCCGCGCGTGAATAGTCAAAACACTAACCAGAGTCCCACGATGTCCAAGGAAGAGATGGAAAAACTTTTATCTTTTGTAATTTACAAACAAACTGGAATTTCGATGAAATTAGTTAGAACCGTTGGTGAATTGTATCAAGGTCAAAATTTGGATGTTTTAACCTAAGTAAAATTTTCTTAATTGCGGGCCAAGATTGCCCGCAATTTTAAATAAAGGAGGATTTTCCTTGTATCCAAAGGTTTACGTTTACTTGGAAAGGATTCAAGAAAATGCGAAATTTTTAAAATCATTGTGTGACGATTCGGGTGTTGAAATGGTAGGTGTCACTAAAGTAGTTTGTGGTGAACCTACAATAGCTCGTGCACTTAAAGAATCTGGAATTGAAATACTGGGTGACTCAAGGATTCAAAACATAAAGAAAATGAGGAATTCTGGTATAAAAGGACCTTTTATGTTACTTCGAATACCTATGATTTCTGAACTTGATGACGTCGCAAATTATGTTGATTATACTTTAGTAAGTGACTTAGAAATCACTAAGAGATTGGGGAACGTTTCTTCTAAATTCAATAAGAGATCTAAAGTCATCTACATGATTGACGTTGGGGATCTAAGGGAAGGAGTTTGGTTTGAAAAAGCTGTTTCTGAGATTTCAAATGCAATGACCATAGAAGGAATAGATATTGTTGGAATAGGCACAAACTTAGGATGTTTTGGTGGAGTAATCCCCGATAAGACTAATATGGGAAGGCTTGTGAAAATAAAAGAAGAACTCCAAAGAGAAACTGGAAGAAGTCTGAAAATAATTTCCGGTGGAAATACTGCTGCCTTACCTTTAATTGAAAAAGGAAGTTTACCAAAGGGTATAAACCAATTTAGATTAGGGGAAGCGATCATCTGTGGAACGGACGCAACTAACAACCGCAACGTTCCAGGCACCAGGCAAGATACGATAATCTTGGAAGCAGAAATTGTGGAATTGAAAGAAAAACCTTCCGTCCCGTTTGGCAACATTGGTTATGATGCATTTGGTCGTAAACCAACATTTGAAGATAAAGGTAATAGAATGAAAGGCATTTTAGCGGTGGGAGAGCAAGATGTTGATCCTACCTGCATGCATCCGTTGGATGACGATATTGAAATACTCCATGCAAGTAGTGATCATACGATCGTAGATTTAACTGAATCTAAAGTGAGGTATAAAGTAGGAGATAAGATAAGATTTAGGCTAGGTTATTCCTCCGTTTTGAGAGCCTTCACAAGTCCTTATGTTGAAAAGGTGATACTTTAATGTTTGCTTTTATAAACACTCTTTTTGTAATTGCAATGATCCTTTTTATAATTTCAACGGTATTTTTATGGAGATCTGCTAAAATGATAAGAAACGGTAGTAAAAGTTCTGATGAAGACGTAAAAAAAATGGACAAAAATGGACTGTTAGGCCTTTTGATAAGTGTTGGAATTTTTGTTTTATCTTATTTTTTGAGCTTATTAGTTTGAGAGGTGGATACAAATGGAACTTACTTCTTTTACCCCTCCTAATAGTAAAGAAGCCGAAGAGTCGGTCATAGGCAGCATCTTTTTAGACCCTTCCATACTTCCTGACGTAATCGAAGAGGTAAGATGGGAAGACTTCTACTACGAAAATAATAAAATAATATTTAAAGTTATGGAAGAACTTTTTGACAAAGGGGAACCTGTTGATACTGTATCGGTGATTGAAAAACTAAGAGAATCCAATCTTTTACAGAAAATCGGTGGAGAAGATACAATAATATATTTAGCCCAGGTTGTTCCAACAACGGCTAATGTGATGTATTATACTCAAATTGTAAAAGAGAAAGCCCTTTTAAGAGCTTTAATAAACGCATCTTCAGAGATAGTTGATGCCGTAAGAAATATTGGAGATGCCCAAGAAGTTTTAGAGTATGCAGAAAAGAGAATATTTTCTATAGCCGAAGCCCGCGCAACCAGAACATATGATCTTTTATCCAACGTAATGCATGATGTTTTTGAACAGATAGAAGAATTGAAAAACAGGGCTCAAAAAGGCGAGGGAGATCTCGTTACAGGAGTTTCTACTGGATTCAAACCTTTAGACAGCATGACTTCGGGATTTCATAGATCCGAGTTAATTATCATCGCCGCTAGACCATCAATGGGTAAAACCTCTTTTGCAGCAAATATTGCAACTAACATGGCTTTACAGGCAAATATTGCTGTGGCAATCTTTAGTTTAGAAATGTCGAAAGAGCAGCTAGCTAACAGAATCTTATGTTCTGAAGCCAAAGTCGATTTACACAAGGTTAGAACTGGACAAATCTCTGACGAAGAGTGGGAAAAATTAGTTCAAAAAGCAGGAGAATTATCGAAATCAAGGCTTATCTTTGACGACGAACCAGATTTGACCCCCAGACTGTTGAGGGCTAAAGCACGGAGAATGAAAAGAGAGTATGGCATCGAAGTAATTTTTATCGATTACTTACAATTGATGACTTCTAGATCTAAAGGTTATGAAAGTAGGCAACAAGAAATCACAGAAATATCAAGATCCCTGAAATTGCTCGCTAGAGAGTTAAATATCACCGTCGTTGCTTTGTCTCAACTTTCCCGTGCGGTTGAGCAAAGAGAAGATAAAAGGCCTCGTTTAAGTGATCTCAGAGAATCAGGAGCAATTGAGCAGGATGCCGACCTCGTTATGTTTTTGTATAGAGATTCATATTACAAAAGAAAAAAAGATGAGCCCGGAAAAGATACTTTAAATGATGAACATGAAGCAGAACTTATTCTAGGTAAGCAAAGAAACGGGCCCGTTGGAACAATAAAACTAACTTTCAATCCTAAACTTGCAACTTTTTACACCTCTGATAGAGGATATCAGTAAGTTTAAAAATAAGACTCTGATTTAAAAGGATTACAGGGGCATTGAAACAAGTTTTAGCTTTTTTAAAAAGTATAATTACATTGAAAGGGGGTAAAATATGAATGAAGACAACTTAGAAAAACAAATATTAGAAATAATAGACAAAAATCCTACGATACAAAAAGAACTATATGAAAATCTAAATGCATATCAAAAATCGGAAAAGGATAAAGTCAGAAGAACCTTAAACAAACTTCTAAGTGAGGGGAAAATAATTAAAGATTCACAAAACAGATACAGAAAATTAGATGAAAACATGGCTATTGGAATCATCGAATTCACAAAGAGTGGAAATATGGCATTTGTACAATGCCCAGATGGAAGCGAAATTGCTGTAAAGGTTGAAAATTCTGGAATCAGTTTACATAAAGATTTAGTTTTAGTCGAAACAATTGGCAAATGGCGGGATTTAAAAGAAGGTAGGGTAGTTAGAATATTAAAAAGAGGGTTAAAATATGTAGTAGGTGAGTTCGTAAGAAAAGGGATCTTTGGATTCGTTATACCCATTGATGGAAAAATAAACACCGATTTTTACGTAGCCCCAGAAAGTATAGGAAAAGCTAAGAATGGTCAAATAGTGAAAGCCCAGATAACAAAATATCAATCTCCCACGAAAAAGCCAGAAGTCGAGATAGTCAACGTCCTTGGGGATAAAGATGACCCTTCCATAGATTTACCTATAGTGATTTTCAAACATGATTTACCTGAACCAGGTTATTTCCCTTCAAAAGTGTTACAAGAAGCCAAAGAACTTCCAAAAAAACTTTCTGAAAATGAAATTAAGGGAAGAAAAGATTTTAGAAAAGAAACCATATTTACCATCGATGGTGATACAGCAAAAGATTTTGATGATGCCGTTGGTATAAAAAAGCTAGATAATGGTAATTATTTACTTGGGGTACATATAGCAGATGTATCTCATTATGTGAAAAGCAACAGTGCTCTTGATAGAGAGGCATACAAACGAGGTACAAGCGTTTATCTTATCGACACCGTCATACCAATGCTTCCATTTGAGTTATCCAACTGGATATGTTCTTTGGTTGAAGGTGAAGACAGATTGACAATGTCCCTAGTAATGGAAATTGACCCTTATGGAAACTTAGTAAACTCAAAAATATACAATGGAGTGATAAGAAGTACCAAAAGATTGACCTATAACAAATTTAACGAACTCTTATCCCACAACTGTAGTGAAGAGGTAAAAAAAGAGATAGGCTTTTTAAAGCCAGAGCTTGAGATGATGAAAGAACTGATGGAAATACTTGCTGCAAAAAGAAAAGAAAGAGGATCCATAATTGATATAGAAAGCAACGAAGTATATTTTGAATTCGATGAAAAGGGTTATGTAAAGGATATCATCCCTGTTGAAAGAGGCCTATCGGAAAAAATGATTGAAGAGTTCATGGTTTTGGCCAACGAAACAGTTGCTTCATACTTTGATGTTCAAGGCTTACCCTTTATCTATAGAATCCATGAAAATCCCGACCCTGATGTATTGCTTCAGCTGCGAAATTATCTGGATATATTGGGAATAAATATAAAGTTTCCTCAAAATATTCATCCGAAGGTTCTACAAGAAATCTTGGAAAAAACAAAGGACCATCCTTTAAGTAAAAATATACAAATGATGCTCGTTAGATCTATGAAGAGGGCGTTGTACTCAGAGGAGAACGTAGGGCATTTTGGCCTCGCTTCATCATCCTATACACATTTCACATCACCAATAAGAAGATATCCTGACTTAGTGGTTCATAGATTGTTGAAAGAATTCATCAAACATAAAGGAACCCTTTCAAAGAAAGAAATTAAGAGGTATTCTGAAATGCTTCCTGAAATAGCTAAAAATTCTTCTGAAATGGAAAGGGTAGCAGACCAAGCCGAGTGGGATCTAATAGATATGAAAAAAGTTGAATACATTTCAAGACATATAGGAGAAGTCTTTTGGGTGTACATAACAGGTGTAACAAGGTTTGGCTTATTTGTAGAAATACCCCAAAAGATGATAAATGGATTGATACATATATCAGAGTTGAGCGATGATTATTATATCTACGAAGAACGTGACAATACGTTGAAAGGCGAAAGAACTGGCAAAGTTTATAGAATCGGAGACAAGTTACAAGCCAAAGTGGTAAGAGCGGATAAAATCGGAACTGAAGTAGATTTTATCCCATATACGGAAGATGATTTTGAAAAATTGAAAAAGGATCATCCTCATGCCAAAATAAAAGTTAACAAAAAAAATAAGAAAAAAAAGAAAAAATCATAAGTCATTTCCAAATCTCTGGCTCGACCTGTAGATCAACATTGTATTCGTCTTTTACAATACGTTTTACATACTCAATTAATGAAATCACATCATTGAAAGTAGCGTTGCCTTTGTTGATTATAAAACCTGCATGTTTTGTTGATATTTGAGCTTCACCTATGGAAAAGCCTTTCAATCCTAAATTTTCTATCGCAGTACCCACAAAAAAATCTGGCTTCGGCCTTTTGAATATACTTCCCGCAGATGGTAAATCGATTGGTTGTTTCTCCCATCTGCGGGTTGAAAAATCTATCAATTTATTTTTAATTTTTTTAAGGTCATCTTTTTTTAGTAACAATTTAGTAGATAGAAGGACGAAAGAACCTTTCTGGAGAATGCTGGTTCTATAATCAAACTCTAAATCACATTTATTTAAAGTCTTTATTTTTCCATCCTTTAAATCGAGTACCGTTGTTTCCAAAACGACATCTTTTATCTCACCGCCGTAGGCTCCTGCGTTCATGAAAACTCCTCCGCCTACACTTCCTGGAATGCCGCAAGCAAATTCAAGTCCAGAGTATCCATCTTCCGAAAGCAAAAAAGAAAGAGCAGATAAAGAAACTCCGCTCTGCGCTTCTACAATCAAATCCATATTATTTTTTTCTTCAAAATTCATTTTATTTAAGTATTTCGTGGAAAGTACTACAAATTTTAAGGGCTCATCACTTACGATGAGGTTGGTTCCTTGCCCTATAATTCTGAAAGGAATGTCCCTTTTAACTAATTGCGATAAAGCATTTATAAAAGCATTTAGAGTTTTTGGAAATAATATATATGGAACAAGTCCACCTATTCTAAAACTCGTATAATATTTGAGAAATTCATTTTGCTTAATATCGCATCCTTCTGCGTACAAGCTGAGTTTAAGATCTTCTGAAATCATTTAATACCCCTATAAATTAGGCATACTCTTCTTTATAATTCGAATTCAACTTTTCTAACCACTCGGGTTCCTTTCCATAACCAAACATATCCATCAAATTCCCACAATGTTTTTGAAGTATCTGAGCCCTCTTTTTATCCCAATTTTTCCAATGTGGTATCTTATACTCATCCGACGCAGAGTTTATTTTCTTCTTTAGGAAAGAAGGCTCAAAAGTATACTTTCTACTGAACCCATCATCAAACTTTGTAGAAAATTCTAATAAATCTATAAAATTTTCTTCTTTTTTCTCACCAAGGAATAAGTCTTCGTAGCGATACAATTTGAAATTCTTTTTATTTTTCATAGATTCCAATACCAAGGTATTCAGTTTATTATAATACCAGGCAAACTTTTCAAATTTACTCATACTATTCCATTTCGTCGAGTAAGGATCATCTTTGAAATGGAAAGCTCTCATGCTCATTCCCAAAAATGAAAAATCAACTTTACTATACAATAAATAAACAGGAGAACTTATGGCTGAACGGATCCATGTTCTTGGATCCCTTATAATAAACACGACTTTACTATTGGGAAAGACATCTCCCAATAGATCTATAACTCCGTGAAGATGGTTACTTGATTCGACGTATAAGCTTTCTTTTGTTTCTTCCAAAATCTGTTTTCTCAAACCTTTTATATACTCTTTAGTTTTTTCATCTGTTATTTTTCCTCTTCTCCTGTAAGTACTCAACTTGCACATAGATTTGGAAGGCAAAAACTGCCCCACGGTCATTTGATAAAAACCGAACCTTTTTATATCATCACTCCATTTTTTTAGATCTCTAATAAACACATTTGCAGGTTCATGGACCGCATAACAATCTTCAACCATTTTTGATAAACTTTTTGCGAGAAATCTCGTACCTGTCCTTCCGGTTGAAGTGATAAATACACAATGTTTATCAAAAACATTATCCACTTCATTGCCTCCTTTCACAATTATAAGGCACCTATTCTTCTTAACAATTCTCTCAAGGATTCAGGATCCGTATATAATATACCTTTAATTCCAACTTCTTCGGCAGCCATTATGTTCTCAACAATATCATCCACAAAAAAAGTTTCTTCTGGTTTCAAATTATACCTATTAAGCAAAAGTTGATAAATTTCCTTTTCGGGTTTCAATAGCTTCTCTTTGTAGGAAATAATCATTCCATCAAAGATATCGAAAAAAGAGTATTTCCCTCTTATATAATTGAAGGCCTCTTCATGAAAATTAGACAATATGAAAAGTTTGTTGTTTTCTTTCAATTCAGGTAGAATTTCTATGTTTTCAGTTATGGGATGAAGATAATTCTTCCAGTCTTTGAGCAATATATCTATTTCTTCTTTTAAATCAGGATTTTTCTCGATGAAAATCTTTTTGGCTTCCTCAAAAGACAAGGTCCCCCTATCCAATTCTTTCCATATACTTGTTTTAAAAACAGCCTCTTTTAACTTCCTTTTTATAAGCGGATCTTTGAAAAGACCATCTAAAATCTCATCAGGATCGAATTTAAAAAGGACATTTCCCAAATCAAAAACGATATTTCTCAAAAAAAATCCCCCTTCTTTAGTCTCTACCCTTCGACTAAATTTTATCACAAAAATATTAAAAGATTAAAAACAAAGATAAAAAAAGATTTTTTACTATTAAAAGCGCCATATTTCTTCAAAGGTATGAGGGGTTTCACAATATTCACATATTAACTCATTCTCCTCATTTCTAATGAAAGAGACCTGTACGTTTTCGTTGTTTTGAGGGTTGGTTATACAGTTTTCATTTTTACACCTTAACTCTTCGAAACCGTATATAATAGGCGGTAAAGAAATTCTGTATTTTTCTTTTACTCTTCCACCTTCAATAATATTCACAGTTGTATTTGGAGATATAGCTGAAAGCTTTTTTATTTCTTTCTTTGATAGATGAACGTCGGGCAAACTAATATAACCCTTTAATCTACCATCGGCTGATCTAAATATTCCGTCTGCACTATCAATATTATAAAACTTCAAAATCTTCCTTATCTTCATGATAGTCTCATATATCTTTTCCGACTTTTGCCCTTTGGCTATGTGATCTATTACCGTCCCATTTTCAATCGGCTTGATCCCTCTTTTTCCTTCGCTCAACAACCCTTTTTTACCATCCTTTATCGGAGCAGGGATAATGAAATCCTCTTCATTAATTTCAACATTCTTTCTTGAGGTATCAAAAGGAGCAGTCAATGCACCACCAAACATAGAAAGTAAGATTATCCTTGTCCAATATCCGTTTATTGCTTGTTTTTCCCAGCCGTTAAGCGGTAAGGGATCTAAAAAGGTTGGGATAGTGGGGTAAGTTTTATGACGAGGGAGGGGGTGATAAAATTTTACGTTTTCGGAAATAAGGGGGAGAAATTCTTTTGTAAAAGTCACACTTTTTCTCAAAATATGTTCTTTTTCTAGAATATCTTCACCCATTCGTTCTAATTGAAGCCTTGTGAAATACCAAATGTTCGCTTTTTTACCTTGTTTTAGGTACTCTTCTATGGAAGAAAAGATTCTAACGTTGTACCCTTTTTGCTTCATTTTGCTAATATAGTGTTTTGGCATCTGTAATTCTTCCGGGGCTATCAAATCAACCTCAACATTTTTAAATATTTTTAAACCCTCCACTTTGGAATGGACCGTTCTTCCATGAAGAAGATCCCCAATAAGAGCTATATGAATGTACTCGTTGCTGAAATCCATCTGTTCTAAAAATGTGAATTCATCTAATATCTCTTGAGTAGGATGCTCGTGCTTACCATCTCCGGCGTTTATAAAAGAAGGATGTGGTAGGTTATGCCTTGAAGCAAATTCTGATACCTTTTCGTCTAATAACTTACATGTACCTTCCAGTTTTGATCTGATAATGAATATAGAATAATCCGAATAGCCCGTTAACATATTGAAGGTATCTATATAACTTTCATTTTTATTAAACGAGGAGTGTTCTGATTCGAAGATGTTGATTTTAGCGTTTTTGTGGAATTTAGAAGCATTAATGAAGGATTCTTTGGTTCTGGTACTTGATTCGAGGAATACTATATAAATACCTGTTTGATTTTTTATTTGAAACTCAGTAAGATCTTCTTTATTTGCCCATTTTGCTTTTAGCCTTTTTGTTTGGTTGTAAAGAAATAACTGCTCTTCAACCGTTAAATCATTCATAACCGTTAAACTTCTCCCTAAAAAATCATTTTTCATAAGAATCCCTCCCAAGTAATTTCTCTTCTACTCTCTCTAAAATTCTAAAGCCTCTTTTAGTACCCCTTCGCCCTGTGGCCCCCCCAAATTTCTTATGAGTCTAAGTAAAATTACTTTTTGTATTATACCATTTTTTTGTAAGATAAACAACATTGACAAATACAATATACAGTGGTATGATATAAAATATAACACAATAAATTGAGTCTTTTGTAAAACATTTTGACATTTAACTATAAGGGGGTTGAAAAATATGGATTTAGATTCTATCAAAGACAGTTTGTTGTTGAAACCAGTAACTATAAATAAACGCCAAGAAGGAGAATTAAGGAAAGAAAATTTAATTAAAGAACAAAAAAAACGCAGTGTAGAGAATTATTCAAATGCAGAAAAAATGAGTTTTGATGTAAGGAAAACGATAAATGAATATATCGAAATGAAAGACTGGCGAACCAACGAAAATTCAAACACTACTTATTCTTATCCGGGTTTGTACTTACACTTAGCTGGGAGCGCTTTAGCAAATTATGTGTTAAACGAAATATACCCTTCAGAAATATCACAGGCTCATTCATCAGGTGCTTTACATATTCATGACTTATCCCATGGTATAGTCGCTTACTGTGCCGGATGGTCACTTATGGATCTAATAAAGAAAGGTTTTGGGGGTGTAGAAGGGAAAATCAATGCCAAGCCTGCCAAACACCTTTCCGCCTTAACTGGACAAATGGTGAATTTTTTGGGTGTTATGCAAATGGAATTTGCAGGTGCCCAGGCTTTTAACTCTGTAGACACTTTGCTCGCACCCTTTGTAAGAGCGGATAAATTAAGTTATGATGAGGTGAAACAGTTCATTCAACAAATGGTCTTCGCAATGAACGTACCTTCTAGATGGGGATCGCAACCACCTTTTATAAACTTTACACTTGATTGGACAGTTCCTGATGATCTAAAAAACGAACCTGCAATTGTTGGCGGAAAGGAAATTGGAGTATATGGAGATTATCAAAAAGAGATGAATATGGTGAACAAAGCCTTCTTAGAAACTATGCTTGAAGGAGATGCAAATGGCAGAATTTTTTCTTTCCCCATCCCAACTTACAATATTACCAAAGAGTTCGATTGGGAAGGTGAAAATGTCGATTTATTGATGGAAGCTACAGCCAAATATGGGTTACCCTACTTCCAAAACTTCATCTCAAGTTCATTGAACCCGGGCGATGTAAGAAGTATGTGCTGCAGGTTACAACTCGATCTAAGGGAATTAAAAAATAGAGGTGGGGGCCTTTTTGGCTCAGCAGACAAAACAGGTTCCATAGGTGTAGTAACAATCAATCTTCCTCGAATAGGATATATATCTAAAACTAAAGAAGAATATTTTGAAAACTTAAAATCAATGATGGATTTGGCTAAAACTTCTTTAGAAATAAAAAGATACGTGATAGAAGAAAATCTTTCCAAAAATCTTATGCCCTATACAAAAGTTTATTTGGGCCATTTCAACAACCATTTTTCAACCATAGGAATAATAGGAATGCATGAATCACTTTTAAATTTCATGGGAAGAGGTATTGAAACCACTGAAGGAAGAGAACTTGCAATAGAAGTTTTGAATTATATGAGATCGGTTTTAAAAGATTATCAAGAAGAAACTGGAAACCTATACAACCTAGAAGCGACACCTGCAGAGGGAGCATCTTATCGATTAGCTAAAAAAGACAAACAACTTTATCCTGACATAATAACTTCAGGTGACGATGAACCGTACTACACAAACTCGACATTTTTACCAGTCGGAATCACCGAAGACCCATTTGAAGTACTTGAGCATCAAGCACCATTACAAACTTTATACACATCGGGTACAGTAGTACATATCTTTTTGCAGGAAAAACCCCAAGCAAGTACTTTAAAAACTTTTATTAAAAAAGCTTTTAGTCAATACCCAGTTCCATATATGACCATAACGCCTACTTTTTCCATTTGCGAAACCCATGGTTACATTGCAGGAGAACATTTTGAATGTCCAATTTGTGGCAAACCTACCGAAGTTTATTCAAGGGTTGTTGGATATTACAGGCCTGTGAAAAGTTGGAATAAAGGAAAACAACAAGAATTCAAAGAAAGGCTTGAGTATAAGGTATGAAAATTGCATCGATTCAAAAAGTAAGCTTTATTGATTACCCGGACCAAATAGCTGCCGTGCTATTTTGTCCCTATTGTAACCTAAGATGCCCCTATTGCCATAATCCTGAATTAGTTTTTTTCACAGGCAAATTGGTTAACGAAGAAAGTATATTTTCTTATTTGAAATCAAGAGTCGGGACTTTAGAAGGAGTTGTTATCACAGGAGGAGAACCAACACTTCAAAAAGATTTAAGAGATTTTATCATTAAAATAAAAGATATGGGATTTTCTGTAAAGCTTGATACCAACGGGCACAATCCAAAAGTTTTAAATACGGTTATAGATATTGTGGATATGATAGCGATAGACATAAAAACTAGCTGTCAAAAGTATAAAACTATAGGTGGAAATTGTGTTATACTAAAAGAAAGTTTGAATCTACTAAAAGATTTCAAAGGTGATCTGATCTTAAGAACCACACTATACCCACCCATGACAACAAAAGACGATTTAGAAGAAATGAAATCTTTTATACCAGATGATTTAAAATATTCAGATTGGATGTATAATGAATACAGAGATATTAAAACCCTTGAAAAATATATAAAAGAGCACAGCGAAGTATCGGGCGAAGGGGCGCTATATACAAGGTTTTAGAATTTCTCAAGGCGGTTATCAAAAACAAAAACGGAGGTAAAATTATGAAACTCGTCAGATTTCAAAAAGATGGAAAAATAAGTTACGGCGTTTTGGAAGAAAACATTATAAAAGTTATTAACGGCGATATCTTTGACGAATTCACAGTTACCGATAATATCTATCCGTTCACTGAGGTTACGTTAAAGGCTCCTTGTAATCCTAGCAAGATCGTTTGCGTTGGCTTAAACTATCGAGATCACGCAAAAGAGATGAAAGACAGAATTCCAGAAGAACCGGTTCTCTTCATAAAACCGTCAACGGCTGTGATTGGGCCAAAAGAGAGTATTATATACCCAAAAATGAGCAATCAAGTAGATTATGAGGCAGAACTGGCAGTTGTAATTAAAGACAAAATCAAAGACATAGAAGAAGACCACGTAAAAGAACATATCTTAGGATATACTTGCTTTAACGATGTTACCGCCAGGGATTTACAGAAGAAAGATGGACAATGGACACGAGCAAAATCCTTTGATACTTTTGCGCCCTTTGGTCCTACAATTGTAACGGATATTGATCCAAGTAACCTAAATATTCAACTTTTACTCAACGATCAAATCAAACAAAATTCAAATACTAATCAATTGATCTTTTCTGTGGAAAAACTCGTAAGTTTCATATCAAAAATAATGACCTTAAATCCTGGTGATGTAATTGCCACAGGTACACCTTCAGGGGTGGGACCAATGAATGTTGGAGATAAGGTGGCAGTTAAAATAGAGAAAATAGGGATACTAGAAAATTATGTTAGTAACGGAATTTAAATATTCTATTGAGAAAATTCTCTTCATCTTCGATGAGAAACATAAAATTTTACATCTATTGAAGATATATACTTTTTAGACAGTATATTAAAGATTAAACGAATAAAAATCAATTCTCTTAGTCATATCTGAATTAAAGAAAGGGGAAAGAAATTTTGATGAGTAACCAAAAATTAACAAAAAATGAAGTAGCTTGGGAAAAATTGTTTATTAAATATAAGATATTGGAAAAAGTACAACGTAAGGGATTTTTTATAATTACATCCAAGCAAATAAATGAAATTCAAAGAGAAGCTCGATTGATGACAAAGTTTGATCACTCTGTAAACCTACCAAATTTATTCTCTGAAAACAATTTGGCCATTTTACCTATTACCAGAGGGAGTTATATTATCTCAAAGTTTGAAGCATATAAAATTTTAGAACAATCAGATGATGAAATCATCAAGGTTTCTCTCCCTAAGTATATTGAAAGTATTGACTACAATAACCTAACCAGCGAATCTATGGCTTTAAATTGTGCCTATGTGTCAAGCATACTTTCAGATTTTTTGGAAGATAAACAGCTTGTACCGACGGTTAGTGGAAGGATGAGTTCCGGCACTTTTTCCTTTTATTTAAGAAACACTGATATTAATTCAAAAATGAAAATAGATGTTAAAAACTCTCAAATAGAAATTGACGGAGGATTTGAAGGTGAAAAAAAATTAGCCATTATTGAAGCTAAACTTTTTATTTCAGAGGACTTTTTAATAAGACAACTTTACTATCCATTTAGACTTTGGAGTAAGAAGGTTTCGAAAAAAATTGTACCTGTGTTTATGATTTATTCAAACGGGACGTTCAATCTGTATCAATACGAATTTGAAGATGCGGAAAATTATAACTCTCTGGTATTAGTTAAACAAAAAAATTACAGCCTAGAAGCTGTTGAAATCACTTTAACAGATATTATCAACGTTATGAAAAAAATTAAATACATTGAAGAACCAAAAGTTCCTTTCCCTCAAGCTGATAATTTCAAGAGAATAATCAATCTTTGTGAAATTCTTTCAAAGGGTGATATGACAAAAGACGAAATAACGTTAAACTATGCTTTTACTGAAAGACAAACTAAATATTATACAGATGCTGCTTTATATTTGAGATTAATAAACAAGAGTATAAAAGATCATGAAATAACATTTTCATTGAATCCAGAAGGATATAAAATTCTTCATTTGGATTATAAGCAAAGGCATCTCAAACTTGTTGAAGCCATTTTGAAACACAAAACGTTTGGTGAAACTTTTAAATTATACTTACGATATAGAAATATTCCTTCTAAAGAAGAAATAGTTAACATTATGAAGCAAGCCAAACTTTACAATATTTCGTCCTTTTCAACATTTGACAGAAGAGCTTCAACCGTAAGAGGTTGGATAAAATGGATTGTAAATTTACAAAAGGGCCAAATCACTGAATGATAGAGGGCATTTAAATTTCAACTTGTTGTTCTTATTTATGATTAACTACTTCATAAACAAGCAAATATTGATGAACTATTTCCAAATGTTCTTTAGAATTCTTGAAATTATAAGGTATGGAGTTTGTTTCATTTTGAGTAACTATTATTATCTCTTTAAGCCATAATTTATTGCTTTTCAGAAAATCAATGATTCTTTTTGCGAGCGGCTCAATATAACCACCAATTCTGACGTCTTTAGTTTGAACTACTATAAAACCATCTTTTGAAATATTTGATAATTTATCTATAATAGTTTCTTTTAGTTTTACTAAGTAACTTTCAATTTCAGAATTAGAAATATTTGTTTTATTCAAAATAGGTGATTTGATAAAAAGTAAATTACTCTGTTTTTGTTCTGCTTTGAGAGTATTTTCATTTTCTAAATTATGAGAGTTAAAACTCATTGCCAAATATTTCTTCCCTTTTGAATATCTATCAATAACGTTTCTATTCAAGGTTTGCTCAAATTGATCTTTTGGTAAAACCCATACTGTAGTCGTTTCAAACGAACTTATTTCCTTCTTTAAAGGGAGCGACCTTAAAGATGGGATCAATGAACTTGAATAATTATCATTCATTTCCATTGCATTATAAGATAAAGCTTCCACCGGTTTCTCGAAAATTGGAAGATACTCGTGGGCTAAAAGAAGAAAATTGTATTTAATACTATTTGTATACCAAAAACCAGATGTTCTACAGTTATGTTGTCTTTTTATAACTAACTCTTTTAATTTAAAACCAGCTTCTAAAAACACATTTATAAGCATAAAACCCAATGGAATCACATGTTTTTTTCTACGTGTATCTCCTATTAATATAGCACATTTCTTCCCTGGTTTAAGCACTCTATAACTTTCCTTGGCTACTTTTTTCATCTCATTTAAGAATTCATTTATACTATAAAAGGAAAGATCTCCTTCTTTAGAATTTGTATATTGAATAATATTAGCATAGGGTGGATGAGCTGAGATTAAATCAACAGAATTTTCTCTTAAAAATGAGAGATCCCTAGCATCTCCAACCATTAGTTTTGGTTCATAAATCTTTAATTTATTCTCAGAATTAAAAAGGTTTAATTGTTCTGTTTGCACCTCAAAATCAATGTTCTTTTTTGCTAATTCAATTGCTTTATCATTGATATCCAAAGCGATACATTTTCTACCCAAAAGCTTACTTTCTACGGCTGTTGTTCCAGCACCACAAAAATAATCTAACACTAATTCGTTCGGTTTTGAATATTTAAGAATTACATTTCTAGGAATATAGGGAGACCAATTTCCTCTATATTCACTGCTGTGTGTTGCCCAACTTCCTCTTTGTTTAAAACTCCAAACAGACGTTTGTTCCTCTCTAAAGTTTTTCGGATGAAGTGTTTTTATTTTTTTGGAAGTTTTAAAAGAATTAACGTTTACTCCTTGCATTTTAGTAATTACTTTCTCAATATAATTAAATGAGACTCCGTATTTTTGACCAATTTCAAGATCTGGAGTTCCATTTAATTTTTCTTTTAATATTTCCTCTTGGCGTTTTTGTTCACTTATGAAGCTATAATTTTTCATTGAACTCTCTCCTTAACTTACTTTCAACACAGTTGCAAGCACTTTTGAATAACCTTCGTTCAAAATATCAACTTAAAAAATGATATCATTCATCTATATAACCCAAATTTTTCAATCTTTTTTTGATCGCCTTTATTTCCTCTTCGGTCAATGTTTCAATTTGGTTAGTGGATTTGTTATTCTTTTTGGTTTGCTGGATTTCTTCAGAGGACACCAAATCTCTAAGCACAAACACGACAAACTCTGTAACACTGGAATAACCAGTATTTTCTACTATGGATTTAAGTTTATCATACAACGGTTTTGGTATTTTTAAGGTCACCTTATCAGACATGAAAGTCACGCTCCAAATGATCCTTTTAATTGTATTATATCACGTCGTTTTTGATTAATCAAAGGTTTTTCTTTTTGAAAGATCTTTATGTTATTATTTGTCTATAGCTTCTTTAAAAGGAGTGGCTTAATGAACAAAAAAATCGTAATCATCGGATTAGATTGTGCTTCACCAAATTTAATCTTTGATGAATTTTTCGATGATTTACCCAATTTAAGAAAAATTATGGAAAATGGAGTGTACAATGAATTAGAGTCGACTATCCCTCCAATAACTGTACCAGCCTGGATGAGCATGTTTACAGGTAAAGATCCTGGTGAGCTTGGAATATACGGCTTTACAAATAGGCAAAATTATGATTATCACTCTTTCTCGTTGGTTTCTTCCAAAAGCGTGAAATATAAAAAATTGTGGGATATTTTTACACAAAAAGGCAAACAAAACATCGTTATAGGTGTACCATTGACTTACCCTCCTTCTCCCCTGAAAGGACATATGATTACTGGATTTTTAACACCTTCTTTTGAATCAAATTATACTTATCCAAAATATTTAAAAAATGAATTGACAGCCAATACAGGACATTTCATTTTTGATGTAAATGATTTTAGAACCGAAGATAAAGAAAGATTGTTAAAAGATATCTACGAAATGACGGATAATCATTTTAAAATTGCGAATTATTTAGCAAGAAACAAACGCTGGGATTTGTTTGTAATGGTTGAAATGGGAACAGACAGAATTCACCACGGATTTTGGGCTTTGCACGATAAAAAACATCCAAAACATATAAAAAGTAGATTTAATTCTGCCATTAGAGATTATTATATTCATTTAGACAACAAGATAGGAGAATTTTTGAATGGTATTCACGGCGATTTCGACGTTATAATAGTATCAGATCACGGCATAAAACCTATGTACGGTGGCATAGCTATTAACGATTGGCTCATCAAGAAAGGTTATTTGGTTTTAAAGGAGTATCCAAAAAAGCCCGTTTCTATAAACAAATTGATAAGAGAAAAAAAGATAGATTGGAGTAAAACCAAAGTGTGGGGAAATGGTGGCTACCATGGCAAGCTATTTTTTAACATAAAAGGAAGGGAACCTTTAGGGGTAATTGAAAAAAATGAATTAGATAATTTCAAAACTAAGCTTATACAAGAGCTGAAAGACATTAAGAATGAAGATGGAAATGAGATGAATACAAACGTGTATGAACCCCAAAAAATTTATAATAAGGTAAATAATATTCCTCCCGATTTGATTGTTTACTTTGATGATCTATCTTGGAGATGTCAAGGTACCATAGGTAATGAAAGCATTTACACACATAACAACGACATTGGTCCTGATGATGCCAATCACGCCAGCCATGGGATTTTTATAAGCAACAACAAAATTCTGAAAATCAACAAAATTACCGATTTTTTTAATTCGATAGTTTATAATTATTTGTCTGATTGAAATTAAAATACGATCATTCTAATGCTTAGAAAAGTAATAATACAACCAAGAGAAATCATCAACACTTTAGCAGGAATTTTCTTGGTTATCAAAGCGGCGATTGGAGCTGCCAAACTTCCCCCAATAATTAATCCAATAATAACGCTCCAATTGAATTGTGATAGCAAGGCAAAGAATGCCACAACTTCAGAAATAGTAACAAAAAACTCAGCAGCATTCACTGAACCTATAGTCTTTCTTGGATTCTTTCCATCAGAAACCAACGTTGATGTGACGATAGGCCCCCATCCTCCACCTCCAATGGCATCGAAAAAGCCTCCTAAAAGACCTAAAATAGAGTAATGCCTCCTTCTTGTAATCTTCTCTTCTGAATGTTTATGCATGGTGGTAACTTTGTACAATATTCTTACCCCCATAATCAATAAATAGATACCAATGAACGGTTTGATTTTGTCTCCATCTATATTTGTCAAGATATAAGCCCCCAAAACTCCCCCTACTATGCCAGGTATTAAAAGTTTTTTGAAAAGGCTTTTATCAACGTTACCAAGTTTTAGATGAGAAAATCCTGATATAAAGGTTGTGAAAATCTCAGCAAAATGAACTGAAGCACTTGAGATAGCGGGAGGTACACCAGCGGATAACAATAAAGCATTTGAAATAGTACCATAAGCCATTCCCAAAGCCCCATCTACGACTTGGGCAAGGAATCCAACGATTATAAAAAACCATAAAGTTTGCAATCTGTATCCCTCCGTCCCATAATTAATACTCCTTATTGAGTATCATACTCCAATTAGAGTGTAATGTCAAGTAAACTTTTAATTTTCAATTAATCCCTTAAAATTCATGCTAAGCCCTTATAATTCCTCATGGGCGGGTGCTAGAGGAAGAGCGCTAAGCAAGTTTTAGAGCTTTAAAAGACAACATAAATAATTTTCTAAAAATGATGTAAAATATATAATGAAAAGGTAATTTTTGCAACAATCAATTTATCTTGCTATAATATATATCTACACAGTGAATTACAATATGGAGGTGGTTACATGGTTAAGATAGCGGTAGTTGGAGCGGGGAATGGAGGCCAGGCATTAGCTGGATATTTAGCTATGAAAGGGTTCGATGTATCTCTCTTTAATAGATCAAAAAGAAGAATATCTCCCATCATAGACTCACATTCAATAAAAATAGAAGGTCAAGTAGTAGGTGAATATCATATATCTTTTGCCACAACAAATATGGAAGAAGCGATAAAGGGCAGAAAGTTGATTATGGTAGTTGTTCCTGCTTTCGCACATAAAGAGATAGCAAAGAGGATGGCTCCTTATTTAGAAGATGGTCAAATAATAGTGTTGAACCCTGGCAGGACAGGTGGTGCTTTAGAATTCAACAATGTATTGAAAGAAGAGAACGTGAAAAAAGACGTTATAGTAGCTGAAGCCCAAACTTTCATTTTTGCCTCAAGAATGTCCAATCCAGGGGTGGCTAAAGTGTTTAGAATAAAAAATGCCGTTCCTGTTTCTGCACTACCCGCCACCAGAAATGCCGAATTAGAAGAAGTATTGTGTAATGCAATACCTGAGTTTGAAATAGTTAAGAATGTAATTTACACTAGTTTTAACAATATTGGCGTTGTTTTTCACCCGGCAACATTAATACTGAACGCAGCAAGGGTTGAAACAACGGCAGGAAAGTTTGAATTCTACTTCGAAGGGATCTCCCCATCCGTAGCAAAGGTTTTAGAAAAAATAGATGAGGAAAGATGTAAGGTCATGGAGCTTTTTAATGCTGATCCTATGACTGCAAAGGATTGGCTAAACTATGCTTACGATGTAAGAGGAAACTCTTTATACGAAGCTATTAGAAACAACGTTGGTTATAGAGGCATATATGCACCACCAACGTTGGATAACAGGTATATTCTTGAAGATCTTCCAATGAGTCTTGTACCTATCTCATCTTTTGGAGAAGAATATGGTGTGAAGACCCCTGTAATCGATTCTATTATAAATCTTGCCAATATAATGATGGGGAAAAATTTTTGGAAAGAAGGTAGAACCGTAAAAGATTTGGGCTTAGAAGGAATGAGCATAGAAGATATAATAAGACTTGTTGAGGAGGGAGAATCATGAAAAAAATTCTTGGAGCTTCTATGGGAAGTGATGTACATACAGCAGGTATTTTAAACTTTTTGGAATTGGCACGAAATGAAGGATATGAGGTTATTTACTTAGGTGGAGCGGTTCCGATCGAGAAAATTATTAAAAAGATAGATGAAGAAACCCCTGATGTAGTTTCAATAAGTTACCGGTTGGGAGCCGATGCCTTCGAAAATCTTATAAAAGAATTTATAGAAAAGGCTAAAAAATTAAAAAATTATGAAAAAATTGATTTTATCTTCGGAGGAACGATTGAAACCTCACAGGTTGCAAGAAAATACAACTTCTTCAAAAAGATCTTTGATGGTTCAGAGGAAGAAGAAGATGTGGTTTTATTTTTAAGAGGTCAAATCAAATATAAAGAAGAGGAAAATTTCCCATCAACCTTAGCTGAAAGGATTGAATTTAAATCCCCATATCCGCTAATTAGACACCATATTGGACTTCAAACAATGGAGGAAACCATAGAGGAAATCAAAAAACTTGCAGAATCCGAACTCTTGGATATCATCTCTTTGGCACCGGATCAAAACTGCCAACAATACTTTTTTGATCAAGAAAAGATGGACCCCAACCAAGACGGGGCAGGAGGAGCTCCTATTAGAAATGAAAAAGATTTTGTTACCATGTATGAAGCAAGTAGAAGAGGGAATTATCCTTTGGTAAGATGTTACTCAGGAACCAACCACATGGTCGAATTTTCCCAAGTGTTAAAAAGAACTGTCAACAACGCATGGGCAGCGATACCCATTTTTTGGTATTCTGAACTTGATAGAAGATCTGAAAGGAACTTATTAGATGCAATAAAAGAAAATATGGAAGGAATAAAGTGGAATGCCATGAACAACATACCGGTAGAAATTAACGACTCTCACCAATGGGAACTAAGGTACGCGCACGACAGTTTAGCTGTTGCAACTACTTATTTAGCTGCTTATGTAGCGAAAAAACTTGGGGTAAGATGGTATGTTCAACAATATATGATGAACACTCCCCCAAAGTTATCTCCAAAGATGGATATAGCTAAGTCTTTAGCCAAATTAGAATTGGTCGAAACACTAAAGGATGAAACCTTTACACCTTACAGAATGATAAGAACAGGACTTCTTTCTTTTCCAGCCGACCCAAACAGCGCAATGGGTCAACTTGTTTCTTCCATGTTTTATTCATCTTACTTACAACCACATATAATCCATGTGGTGGCGTACTGTGAAGCAATGAAAAGGGCGACTTCAAAAGAAATAATAGAAAGTGTGAAGATGGTAAAAAGGGCAAACTCTTTAGCATCTCGTGGATTACCTGATTTTGCCAGTGATCCCGAGATCAAAGCAAGGGTAAATTTATTGAAAGAAGAAGCCATGGTCATAATAGAAAAAATTAAAAGTCTCTCCCCTCAAAAAGAGGATCCTTTAACCGATCCTGAAACTCTTTATTTAGCGGTAAAAAAAGGGATTTTAGATGCAGTTGGGTTACAAGGCAACTCTATTGCCAAAGGGCAAATAAAATCTGCTGTAATTAATGGAGCTTACGAGGCTGTGAATGAAAACGGCGAAGTGCTAAGAGAAGCTGAAAGAAACCGTGGAATAAAGTAAATTAGAATTATCCAGAAACTTGAGGAGATGGAAAAAATGGATTCTATAAAAATAAATACCTTAATTAGATGTATCGAAGACCTTCGTATGAAACTGAATAAGTACCGAAAGGGTGGTCTTAAAGAATATCCAACACGCACGATATTTGTAGACCCATTACTTCAATCTCTTGGATGGGATATTAGAGACCCTGATGAATTGGAACTTGAGTATCCCACTATTGATGGAAAGTCTGTTGACTATGCTGCTAAAATAAACCGTAAGCCTGTCTTATTCATCGAAGCGAAAGCGTTAAATGATCCACTTACAGATGTCAAAGCCATTACACAGGTAGTTGGTTACGCTGCCAATGCCGGTGTGGAATGGTGTATCCTTACCAACGGTATTAACTATAAGGTTTATCATAGTACCGAAAAGGAAGAGGCCCCGAATAAACTACTTTTTGAAATTTCTCTTGATCCAAAAGAAACAGAAGGCATGTCGATTCAGCAAGTTGCAGAACAATTTGCACGTTTTTCACGTGATTCAATGGCTAAAGGTCTGCTTGATGAAATTGGTGAACAAATCTTTACGACAGGAAAGATAAGAAAAGCTTTAGACAAACTTTTTATGGACCCCCCAAACACATTAATTAAGCTTATACGCTCAACATTAGAGGACGATTCCATTAAACCAGTTCAAATCACGAAAGCCCTCAAGATGCTTTGGATCCAACCATCGGAAAAAGAAATACCTTCAACTTATAAACATACTAAAAAGCCAGTTCCTTCATCAGAATCTAAAGTAAAAGAGTATAATGAAGAGCATCACCTAAATGGAAAACCGCAAGAAGTCGTAGAATTATTTAAGACATTTGATAAATTTTGTAGAGAACTTGATCCAAGGGGCGTCCAAAGAGAAGCTCTTAAACACTACATAAAATATACACATGGTAATAACATCTTTTGTTGTGTTCATATTCACAAAAGTGGACTTCGTGTTTGGTTGAAATTGAATTATTCAGATTTAGAGAGTCCAGCTGAATATGTTCGTGATGTTTCAAATATCGGACACTGGGGAGTTGGAAATGTTGAGTTAACAATCGATAGTCTCGAGAGATTTCAAAATGCCAAGAGTCTAATACAAAAATCATTTGAAGAAAACAAATCAAAATGAGTATTTAGTTCTTTTCCAAAAGAAGGGATAAAAAAGAAACTCAAAAAAACGAGGAGAATATTATTATGACTTGCAAATGGTATATCGTTTGTCCAATGAAGAGATATTATGATGAGGGTAAATTAGATAAAAAGTGGATAGAAAATTATTGTCATGGTGACTATAAAAGTTGCGTACGCTACCAAATGGAAGAAACGGGGAGGTACCATCCAGACAATATGTTACCTGATGGAACAATCGATAAACGTCTAAAATAAGATATTAACTAGTTAAAAGAAAAAATATTCTGCTCTCTCAGTACTATCTTAAAAAGAGCAGAATATTTTATTTATAGTGCAATTTGTGACTTAAAGCAAAAAGTATCTATTGAGCAAAAGACTTTAGAACAGTTTTTCTTAAAAGATATGCAATTAGAAATATTAGAAACATTGTCAGGACTATCATTGGACCTGATGGAACGTTTAAGTAGTAAGATAAAAAAATACCCAAAACAGATGAAAAAACACCAACTATTACAGATATTATCAGCATTTGGTTTATACTTTTTGCATAAAGCTTTGCAATAACACCAGGGGTTATAAGTAGAGCCGTTATTAGTATGATACCTATTATTTTAACGGAAACAACTATTGTAACAGATGTGATCGTTAAAAACACTAAGTTTATTATGTTTGCGGGTACCCCAAATATTTTACTTAATCTTTGATTGAACGAGTAATATTTAAGCTCCTTGTTTAAAAAAATAACCATAAAAAGAATAAGTAAGTCAAAAATTCCCAATAAAATCAAATCTTCTTGAGTTATCATTAATACGTCGCCAAATAGGAAACTATCGATTTCGGGAACGTATCCTTTTTTGAATGAAAGTAAAATTATACCTATAGCCATAGAAAGCGATAAGAGCATACCTATCACGCTATTTTCTTGCACTCTTTCTTTCTTGCCCAGTTGATGTATAGTTATTGCAAATATAATGGCAACTATTATAGACAAAAGATTCATATTTAATCCAAAGAAAAGAGCAAAGGCGATAGCACCAAACGCCACATGGGCCGCTCCGTTTCCAATAAACTCCATCTTTTTTAGGACTATGAAATTTGATAACAACGCGCTACCAAAACCTGAAAGAATGGCACCAATTAAGGCGTATCTCATAAAAGGGTAACTTAGAATATCAATCATCTTTATTGCTAACCACCTTCATCTTTTCATTGATGTGAATAAATAGTTCAAAGTCTTTAGAGTACAAAGTTCGTAAATCATTGATATCGAGATCAGCGGTGTTTTTATGGCAATGCAGTGTTTTGTTCATGCACATAATTTTGTTTGTTTCTTTGAAAATCATGTTCAAATCGTGACTAATTAAAATTATACTCATATTGCTATTATGTTTGAGATCTCTAAGAGTTCCATAAAGTATATTTTGTCCCTCTTTATCGATATTTGCTTCAGGTTCGTCCAATATTAATATATCGGGATCGGAAACCAAAGCCCTTGCCACCATCAACCTTCTGTACTCTCCTCCAGATAATTTCCCCACTAACCTGTCGTATAGATGATCAATTTGTAAAAGTCTGAGGGTTTGTCTTACTTTTTCATAATGTTCTTCTTTAAACCTTTTAAATGGTCCAACTTCATTGTACAAACCCATTAAAGCGACTTCATATACTTTGATCGGAAAATCTCTTTCCCTTTCCTCGGATTGTGGAACATATCCTATTTTTCCATTTATCTTTATTTCTCCCGTATAATCTTGTATTTCCCCGATTAGAGTTTTTATTAAGGTTGATTTTCCAGCTCCGTTAGGTCCAATTATCCCTACAAAGTCTCCTTTATAAATATCGAAAGATATATTGATCAGTATATTGTTGTTTTCAGCTGAATAATTCAAATCTCTAACGGATATTAAAGGATCAGTAGCCATAATTCACCACCCGTATAATTTCAAACAAATTGTATATGTATAAAGACTCTAAATCGAATACTCTTTCAACACTTCCTAAAGGATCCAAAACCCCTATACTTAAATTCAAGTTTTCAGCTACAGCATTCACAGCCTTATCACTGAGTTGAGGTTCATTGAAAATAGCCTTAACATTTTCCTCTTTAGCAACGTTCGTTAATTCAACTAACTGCTTTGGAGTTGGTTCTACTCCGGGAGAAAGTTGAATTACACCAGCAATTTTTATATCGTATCTTCTTGCGAGATAATCGTAGGAGTTATGAAGCGTAAATATTGACCCATCGATGACCTTCGCTTTTTCAGCAAGGTATTTATCAAGCAAAATCAATCTGTTTATATATCTTTCAGCGTTTTGAGTGTAGTAATCTTTATTTAAAGGGTCTAATTCTCCAAAAACCTCTGCCAAACCTGGAATGATGTAAGTATACATAATATATGGATCTAACCAAATGTGCGGGTTGTATGCAAAATCTTCATGCTCATGATCTTCGTCAATTCCGCTCATACTTATAAGTTCTTCACGTGGAATAAAATCGGAAACTTCAATTATTTTCACACCCTGATTTTCCAGATTCTTGGTTAGATTAGAGATAAAAATTTCTAAAGCTAAACCGTTTGTAATTAAAATATCAGATTCGTACAAGGGCACTAGTTCCTTTGGTGTTGGCGAGTATGTATGTGGACTCTTGCCTGGAGGAACAACAAGGTTCACTTGACCTTTTTCTTGTACTATTTCTTTACTTACATAGTAATAGGGTAATATCGACGTTGAAACGTTTAAAGCGAATACTAAGAATGAAGCTAATAAAACGATGGTTGTTAAAATCGTTTTTTTCATACCTTCTCTCACCTACTTTTCATATTTTTGATTATTTCAAAAATCCTTCTACTCATCGAAATTATCATATTAGTTGTCTTTTGTAATCTTCTGACATTCTTTACATATTCCTTCAAAATAAAGCGTATGAGTCAAAACTCTGAAGCCCAATCTTTCTTTTATATATTTACTCATTTGTTCAGAGTAGCATAGATCGAACCTTTCAAATTTCTTGCATTTTATACAGTATATGAAATGGAAATGCCCTTGTCCCTTGAAAAAATATTTGATTTTGTCGGAAAAAACTATGGATTTAATCTCTCCGTTTTCTTCGTAATTTTTCAAGTTTCTGTAAATTGTAGATTTATCGTAATCTTCGTTGAGTTTTTCATAAATCTGTTCGGCGTTGAGTGGATAATCGTACTCATCTAACACGCCTAAAATGTCTCTGCGAGCTTTAGTGTTTCTCATGAAAAGTTCACCTCTTCGGGATAAACATGGATGATGTTAAACTGTTTATAGCATAAAATGCAAACGATTTGTTTTTGCAACTGATTTGCATAAGCATTATACAACAAAAATTTTAAAATGTCAAGTTTTGTTATATTGTCTTTTTAATTACCTTATGATATAATTCAAAAAAAGGGGAGTAGCATAAGCTTTTCGCTTCTAACTGTTCGTCAGTACGGCGCAAGCCCGGACGGTTAGCTCATAAAGAGATTGCAAGACCTTTGTTCTTATTAGTGAGCAAAGGTCTTTTTTTGTTTATCAAATAAATTTTTTCTATTTATAATCTGAGAGAGGTGAAGTTTGTGTGGTTTACAAAAAGCAAAGACGAAGTTATCAAAGATCTTCAGGTTAATACTATTCAAGGACTTTCAACCCAAGAAGCAAAGGAACGTTTGAGCAGATATGGGGAAAACAAGCTTGCTACCCAAAAAAACAGGAGCTTGCTACAATTATTTTTTGCTCAACTCAATGATGCAATGATCTATGTTTTGTTGGGTGCAGCTTTGATCTCTGCAATATTGGGGGAACTCAGTGACGCAATAATAATTGCTGTTGTTATCTTAATAAATGCAGTAGTCGGACTTATACAAGAGTATAGAGCTGAACAAGCTTTGGAGGCTTTAAAAAAGCTTTCTACACCTAAGTCCATCGTTAAAAGAGATGGAAAAATTCTTGAAATTCCTTCAGAAGAGGTAGTCCCTGGAGACATAGTTATTATTGATGCGGGAAGATATATACCTTGTGATTTAAGACTTATCGAAACTGTCAACCTTCAAATTGACGAATCTGCCCTTACAGGTGAATCAGTACCTGTTGATAAAAATGCTGATTTAATCTTAGAGACGCTTGATACTCCCCTTGGAGACCAAAAGAATATGGCTTTCATGTCAACTTTTGCTACTTATGGCAGAGGTGTTGGGGTTGCAGTAGCTACTGGTATGAAAACAGAAATAGGTAAAATTGCTAAGATGCTCGAAGAAACTGACACAGAACAGACTCCACTTCAAAAGAAACTTACTGAGCTTAGTAAAATACTTGGCTTTGCAGCTCTTGGAATTTCTATTGCTATGTTCCTTGTCGGTATCCTCCAAGGAAGACCTTTATTTGAAATGTTCTTTACGGCAATAAGTCTTGCAGTAGCAGCAATTCCAGAAGGACTTCCTGCAATAGTTACAATAGTACTTGCTATGGGTGTTCAAAGGATGGTTAAAAAGCACGCCATAATTAGAAAGCTTCCGGCGGTTGAAACTTTAGGTTCTGTAAACATAATATGCTCTGATAAAACGGGTACCTTAACTCAAAATAAGATGACTGTGGTAAAATTCTACGCAGACAATGCTTTTGGCGATGTTGACTCACTTAATATTAATAATCCAGCTCATAAACTCCTTTTGGAGAGTTTGGTACTATGTAACGATGCTACTTATTCGCAGGAATCAAAGACTGGTGATCCAACTGAAACAGCCTTACTTGAGATGGGAGCTAAATTCAATATATTTAAAACTGCTTTTGAAGAGCAACACCCAAGAGTAAATGAAGTACCCTTTGATTCGGATAGAAAGCTTATGTCCACTGTAAATAAATATGATAATGAGTATTTAGTGTTTACTAAGGGAGCCCCGGATAATCTTCTTAAGATATGTAACAATGCATTTGTCAATGGTGAGATTGTTCCACTAACACAGGAAATTATAGATAACATAATGGATAAAGTAAATTCAATGTCTCAGGATGCCCTTAGAGTTTTAGGAGCAGCCTTCAAAAAAATAGATTCTCCTCACGGAGATATTGATAAATTAGAAACCGACTTAACCTTTATAGGCTTAATAGGTATGATCGACCCGCCAAGACTCGAAGTGAAGGATTCTATATCTTTATGCAAACAGGCTGGTATAAAGACTATTATGATAACAGGTGATCATAAAAATACTGCCTTTGCTATAGCAAAAGAACTTGGTATAACTGATGATCCTTCACAGGTAATATCCGGAGTTGAACTAGATAAGCTTACCGAGGAGGAGTTAATTAGTAAGATCGATAACTTGAGAGTATTTGCAAGAGTCTCACCTGAACATAAGGTAAAAATAGTTCGAGCTCTTAAAGCCAAAGATAACATCGTTGCCATGACTGGAGATGGGGTAAACGATGCTCCCTCATTAAAGGCTGCAGACATTGGGATTGCAATGGGGATTACAGGTACAGATGTTGCAAAGGGTGCTTCTGACATGGTCTTAACAGATGATAACTTTAGCACTATAGTTTCTGCTGTTGAGGAAGGAAGAAATATATACAATAATATTAAAAAGTCCATCGTCTTCCTGCTGTCATGCAATATTGGTGAAATAATTACGTTGTTCTTTGCCATATTATTTGGTTGGGCTACACCGTTAAAGCCTATACACATACTATGGGTTAACTTAATAACTGATACTTTTCCTGCATTATCTCTTGGAGTAGAGCCAGGGGACAAAGATGTTATGAAAGAAAAACCACGTAATCCAAATCACAGTTTGTTTGCAGGCGGTACAGGAGTAAGTTTAATACTAAACGGGGCATTAATTGGTTTAGTAACATTAACCGCCTTTGTAATTGGGGCAAGAGTTTATACAGGTACTACTAATTTATTCCCAATATTTCCTGCGAATATTTCAGATGATGCGTTAACTCACGCACAAACCATGGCTTTTGTAGTATTAAGTGTATCTCAACTAATACACTCTTTGAATATGAGACATCCAACCAAATCCATATTCCAAGTTGGTTGGTTTACAAACAAGTACCTTATCGCCTCTATCCTATTTGGGATATTCCTCCAGGAAATTGTCATAACAGTTCCATTTCTCAGAAATGTGTTTGGGGTCTTCGATTTAAGACTTTATGACTGGTCAATTGTTGTATTGCTATCTATAGTTCCTTTGGTAGTTAATGAAATAGTAAAGATATTTATTAGGCATAAGGTATCTTAATCTACCTCATCAGTATTTTTTTATCTATCACTCAAAAACATATGGTATAATTAATTAAATTATCAAAGGAGGAAAAGTATGGGTGCTATTTCTCAAATCATATCGGTTATATCTGGGTTTATCGGATTAATTTTTACCGTTTTTTTGGTGTTCAATATTTTAGAAAAATCCCCTGGGAATGAAAAAATGCAGAAACTTTCAAAAATTATTCAAGTGGGAGCTCGCTCTTTTTTATTCTCTGAATATAGGATCCTTTTTGTTGTTATATTTTTATTCGCAGCTTTTCTGTGGCTTGTAAGTTCTTATCAAATGGCTTTGTCTTTTATTTTAGGATCAGTATTTTCTGTTTTATCAGGTTTTCTAGGGATGTCAATAGCCACCAGAGCCAATGCCAGAACAACCAATGCAGCAATAAACAATTTAAAAGACGCATTGGCTGTGTCTTTTAATGGCGGAGCGGTTATGGGTATGATTGTTACTTCTTTAGGATTAATGGGATTGGGAGGTATATTTTTTCTTGGCAAAGGAAATACTGAACTAATGAGTGGTTATGCTATGGGAGCATCTTTTGTGGCACTCTTTGCAAGAGTGGGAGGGGGCATTTTCACAAAAGCCGCCGATGTAGGAGCTGATTTAGTTGGTAAGGTTGAAGCAAATATTCCAGAAGATGATCCAAGAAATCCGGCAGTTATCGCTGACAATGTGGGAGATAATGTGGGAGATGTTGCAGGTATGGGAGCTGATCTGTACGAATCCTACGTTGGTTCTATTTTTTCTGCCTCAGTCTTAGGAAGTATCGTTTTTTCTGCTAAGGGAGCACTTTTCCCATTTTTTGTTGCTTCATCAGGTTTGATATTATCAATTTTTGGTATTATTTTTGTTAATTACTACATCAAAAAAGCAAAGGAAGTTGAGCCTGAAAAGGTCTTACACTTTGGTACATATATGACGGCATTTCTTCAAGCGATAGTTGTTTTTTTCTTATCTAATATTGTATTCGGAGATTTTTCTGGCGGTTTAATTGTTATTTTAGGTATGGTAGTTGGAATTCTTATAGGGGTTTCCACTGAATACTACACTGCGAAAAAACCTGTAATAGAACTAGCTAAAAGTGCTCCATCAGGTTCGGCTCCGTTGATTATCAATGGTCTTGCGCTAGGGATGGAATCAACGCTTATCCCTATTCTTTTAATAGGAGCAGCTATTGTAATTTCATTCTACGTTTATGGTCTTTTTGGAATAGCTATTGCGGCCGTTGGAATGCTTTCAACACTGGGTATGAGTTTATCAATCGATGCATACGGTCCTATCGCTGATAATGCAGGTGGAATTGCAGAAATGGCTCATTTAGAACCATACGTTCGAGAAAGAACGGACAAGTTGGATGCTGTTGGAAATACCACAGCGGCTATGGGAAAAGGTTTTGCAATAGGATCTGCTGCATTAACGGCATTGGCTTTGTTCGCTTCTTATTTGCAAGTAACAAATATTTCAGTAGTTGATTTGAATGATGCAAATGTGTTCACAGCAATGTTAATCGGTGCCATGCTTCCATTTCTGTTTTCCTCTTTGGTAATGAAAGCAGTTGGTAACGCTGCAAATCTTATGGTTGAAGAAGTAAGAAGGCAATTTAAAGAAATTGTTGGATTAATGGAAGGAAAAGCTGATCCAGACTACGGTAAGTGTGTAAAGATCGCTACCGATGGTGCTTTGAAATATATGATACTTCCTTCTTTAATCGCTGTAATAGCTCCAATAATTATTTATCTCTTGTTAGGCAAGCAAGCTGTTGCTGGAATGTTAGCTGGAACAACAGGCTCAGGCGTTATGTTAGCGATATTCATGGCTAACTCTGGAGGTGCCTGGGATAACGCTAAGAAGTTAATAGAAACAGGAAAATATGGTGGAAAAGGGTCTTTGGCTCACAAGGCTTCTGTTGTAGGAGATACTGTGGGGGACCCTTTAAAAGATACAGCAGGACCTTCGATAAATATTTTAATAAAACTTATGTCCATAGTTTCTATAGTGATTATTCCCGTCTTAATTAGAATTTTTGAGTGAAACTCTTGGTTAAAGTGGTTGGTGTGAATACCATCCTCTTTACGGGTGGGCTGCGGGGCGAAGGGGCGCTATCTATAAAGGTTTTAGAGTTCCTAAAGTTAGTATATTCAAATTAAAATGTGGAGGTGTATATAATGAAAAGAGTCGCTGTTTTGAATGTAGGTGGAGATTGTCCAGGATTAAATGCCGTAATCCGGGCACTCATCGTTAAAGGCGCCGAAGAGGATATCGAAGTTGTTGGCGTTTACGACGGTTTTCTAGGTCTCGTGGAAGATAAATTAACAATCTTAGCTAAAGAACATGTCTCAGGTAAATTACCTGAAGGTGGCATAATTTTGGGTTCGTCAAAATACGATCCTACTGTTAATCCAAACGATTTGAAAAAGTTGAAAAATAACTTTGAGAGATATCAGATAACTAGTCTTATATTGTTAACAGGCCATACCGGAGCAAATATCGCCTTAAAATTGGCAAATGAAGGTATACCTTCGATAATAATACCTGCTACCGTTGATAATGACTTATACTGGACGGATCTTAGCGTTGGTTTTCTAACGGCATTACAGATCGTCACCGACGCCTTAGATAAACTTCATTCCACTGCCAGTGCGGGTCATAGGGTAATAGTTGTAGAAACCGGAGGAGACGAAGCAGGATGGTTAGCTACAATTGGCGGAATGGCAGGTGGTGCTGATTATATAATAGTACCAGAGTTCAAGTTAGACCCTAAAGATATGATTGAAAATATTAAAAAGAGATATTCTGCAGGTAGAAGATTTTCCATAGTCGTAGTAGAAGAAAAAGTCAAACTCCCCGAAGAAGTTCAAAATATAATAGGCGATCCAAAGGTTCGTCAATACATGAAACCAGCAGAATTAATCACAGAGTACATAAAAGCTAATCTGCAAAATGTTGAATGTAGAACCGTTGATTTGGATTATTTGCAAAGAGGAGGAACCCCTTCATCTTTTGATAGATACTTGGCTTTTAAATTCGGTGTTTCGGCTATAGACGCTGTTAAAAAAGGAAAATCTAATGTGGCTTTAGGTTTGGATGGTTTTGATGTTGTAGAAAAACCATTTACTGACGAAATTTTGAAGAACAAAGAGATAAGTCGAGAATTATACGAAATGGGTAGATTGTTTTTCTAAAAATATTATTTGGCGGTGCTTTTTGCACCGCTATTTTTAAACGCATTATTAAAATCCACAAATAATAAACTTGCTTGACTTTTTGATCATATTTTATAAAGTTTTTTAGCCTTTTCTGAAGCTACTTTATGATCGACAATAGGTGTCGGATAATCGATGCCTTTTGGAATGTTTAAAGTATGTATTTGCTCTGAGTTAAGATTGGTTAATTCTGGTAACCAAGTCTTTATGTAATTACATTCAGGATCAAATTTTTGCTGTTGCAAAATTGGGTTAAATATTCGGAAAAAAGGCTGCGCATCACAACCTGTTGAAGCAACCCATTGCCAATTACCATTATTAATTGCAGGATCGTAATCAACTAGTCTTTGTGCAAAGTATTTTTCTCCCCATCGCCAGTCAATATGTAAATCCTTAACAAGAAAACTCCCTGTTATCATTCTTACTCGGTTATGCATCCATCCCGTTAGATTCAATTGCATCATTCCAGCGTCAACTATAGGATAACCTGTTCTCCCTGTACACCAAGCCTTAAATTTATCCACATCATTTTCCCACTGTATTTGGTTATATTTCTCCTTAAAGGAATTGCCTAAAACATGAGGGAAATGATAAAGGATATGAGTAAAAAAATCACGCCAGTGAAGTTGTGTAATAATTTCATGTTCATTACCGAAGTTTTCATTTACTTTTCTATATACCTCTCTCACAGAAACTGTTCCAAATTTAAGATGGGGAGATAACTTTGTTGTTCCATCGATTGAAGGTATGTTTCTAATTTCACTGTAATTTTTTAGTTTGACTATTCTCTCTATATAACTTAACCCTTCTTCTCGCCCACCATTTAACATTGAATTTTCATTTTGAGGAAATTTATCAACCTGAAGAGCTATACTTGAGCTAATTTCTTCTGTAAAATAATTTTTAAATTTATTCTTCTGCGGTTCTCGCACATCTATTTTTTTGGATTTTTTTAAAAAATCGGTGAACTTTATATATGGCATACCATTATCTTTCAAAACTTCTGTGGGTTCATGTAATAAAACATCAAAATGTTCCTTGAAATCTACTCTTTCCCTTTCACAAATGGCTTTTATTTCGTTATCTCTTTTCTTACTAAATGGAGTGTAATCTTTATTCACGAAAACTGCTTCTATTCCTAATGTTTTAATTAAACTTTCAACTACTTTAGCAGTAAGTCCTTCAAAAAAGTATAGCCTAGCGCTCAATTGGTGTAGCTCATCATTGAGTTCTTTTAGACTGTTGATCATAAATTGAACCGCGTTGTCTGATTTGTAATCATTGTCTTTAATCTGTCGATCATCAAATATAAAAGTAGGTATGACTCTTTCACAACTTTGAAGTGCTTCTATGAGAGAAGTATTATCCTCTAACCTAAGATCTCGTCTGAATATGTGCAACCCAATTTTATATTTATAATTCGGTATTTTTGTCACCTCTAATGCCTTTAGCATGCCTTTTATAATTAAATAGAACTTGCTAACTTTATTAGTAGATAGATAAATTTAAAGTATTGAGAATTTTAAAACCCTACTTCAATTGAAAAGGATATTTTGATAAACGGCGTTGTTTCTCCGTACGGTCCAGGCCAACCTTCCACATCTTCTTTTCTCTCATCATCGTAGGGTGTTTCTAAATTTATTTCACCTTTGAGGTAGCGTTCAAAGGTAATTTTGTATCTGGTTGTTTCGTTGGCAATATCCAATCCTATTAAGTAACCTTCCATGTCGTTCCCGTAGTCAAAGCCTATGGGAATATCTTCTTCATCGTATTTGGCGGTATATTTCAAGTAAGGTGCCCATTGATTGTACATCCAAGTGTAAATCTTATAATACTCAATTTTTGGAGATATGTAGTATTGCGAAGTTTTACCTACTAATCTTGTTCCTACTCCCCAAGCGAATGCGGTCGGTTTGTAATCTGTTGCTCCTCCTTCAGTATCTGGTACTACAAAATCGTCCATCGCAAATTGCCCGTATATTTGCCAACCGTTGGTAGGAATAATAGAAGCGTCTACTCCCAACATATTATTTGAGAATCCTTCACCTAAGTTATTATGAGCTATACCAAAAGGGTTAGCATCAGAAAGGTCTGGATATTTCCCTCCGATCAAATTTAATTCGTTCAAAGAGAGTCTAACTCTATCGAAAAGATTAAATTCTAATCTGTGTATAAACAAAGTTTTTGAAGGATCAGAATACCCAAAATCTTCCAATCCAGCTCTGTCGGAGTTAGTATCAAAATTAGGATCAAAATTGCCATCAAAAGAGGTAGCTTTTTGCCTTGCTAACTCATCTTCAGTTAAGTAAGGGTCGAAGAAGTACATGGCTGATACAATTCTCATACTTCCCGCATCGTATCCACCCATGAACCCAGTAACATAAGGTAATGAGTCAGAAAGATACACCCCTCTTTCCAAATCTGACCAATTGGTTTCAAATATTCCACCAATCAACCACAGAGGATCAAAAGATTTGTAGAAGAAGCCAGGGTAAACTTCAAACTCATCGTTTGAATTTATTGGATAAGGTGTTATGTTTGTAAAATCTTTCCCTGCGTATATTGAAGATAGTAGATAAACTTCGTTTGCAGTTATCTCAGAGAAGCCCTTCGTATTAAAAAAAATGAAGATAAGTACTAATGTTTGAAGCGTTACTATTTTTCTAACTTTCTCCATATTTATCAAAGAACTCTTCTTCACTCATTATAGTAATTCCATAACTTTGAGCTTTATCTAGTTTAGAACCAGGGTTTTCTCCAACGACTAGGATATTCGTTTTCTTCGTCACATTTTCAGAGAAGGTCCCACCTTTAGATTCAACGTATTCGGCGAATTCTTGTCTTGTCATTTTAGAAAGAGCACCGGTTTGACATATAACTAAACCTTTTAGAGGTCCTTCTAATTTTTCTTCTTCTTTTTTCCCCATGTTGACTCCTGCATCTTTTAATTTCTTAACGATCTTTTTAACTTCTTCCTGTGAAAAAAACTTTATAATTGCATTTGCTATATCTTCACCAATTCCCTCTATCTCTACAAGTTCATCGAATTTTGCATCTATTAAACTGTCTAAATTTTTAAAATGATTTGCAAGGTCTTTCGCAGTTTTTGACCCAACATTTGGTATACCAAGAGCGTTAATTAATCTATCCAATTCTCTATTTTTGGATTGCTCTATTTGTGTCAATATATTTTCTACTGTTTTGTCTCCTATACCTTCTCCCAAGCTTCTAATTTTTTGTTCGTTTAAATAATAAAGATCGGCTATATCTTTAAGTAAACCTGCATCTACCATTCTTTTCAATATCTTTGGGCCAAGCCCTTGAATATTCATTGCGTTTCTTGAAACAAAATTTTCCAAAGTTCTTAAAAGCTTTTCTGGACAAGAGGGATTCAAACATCTTATTGCCACTTCAGAAGATTTTATTTTTCCAACTTTTCCACCACAGACAGGACATTTTTCAGGAGGTTGGATTATTTTTTCTTCCCCTGTTCTTTTTTCTTTAACGGGCCCTATAACTTGGGGAATTATGCCACCTGCTTTTTCAATTAATACATAATCGCCTTCCCTTATATCTCTTTCTTTTAGATAATCAAAGTTGTGTAAGCTTGCCCTTTTTACTATTGTTCCTTCAAGTTGTATGGGGTCAAATTCTGCAACAGGAGTTATTATCCCTGTACTCCCAACTTGCAGTTTTATAGCTTTTAGTTTCGTTTCTTTCTGTTCGGCTTCAAATTTGAAAGCAATTGCCCATCGTGGGGATCGGGCGGTTTCACCAAGGAGTCTTTGCAGTTCAAAACTGTTCACCTTAACTACTATCCCATCTACTTCGTATTCTAATTCCTTTCTCCTTCGATTCCATTCTTTCCAAAATTCTATAACTTGTCCGATATCTTGGGCATTTTTGTAATTAGGATTGATTCTGAAACCAACTTCTTTCAGAAAATTTATTGCTTCCTCTTGAGTTTCTAAGTTGTAATTTTGAGGGAAGATAACGTAATACATGAAAGAGCTTAACTTTCTTTTTGCCACTTCAGTACTATCCAAAAGTTTTAAAGTGCCCGCCGTGGCATTTCTAGGATTAGCGAAAACAGGTAACCCTTTTTCTTCCCTTTCAGAATTTATTCTCACAAATTCTTTTTTTGGCATGTATATTTCTCCACGTACTTCAATGGTTAGATTTTTTCTCAATCTTAAAGGAATAGAGGGGATCGTTTTTACGTTTTGCGTGATATCTTCCCCTGTAGTTCCATCGCCTCTGGTTATAGCTTGAGTTAATACTCCATCGGTGTACCTTAAAGCTACCGATACCCCATCTATCTTTAGTTCACAAAAATACTCAACATGGTTTAAACTCAAGTTCTTTAAAACCCTTTTGTGAAAATCTAAAATTTCTTCTTCGTTGTAGGTGTTATCTAAAGATAACATCGGTATCGAATGATTTACTTTATTGAATCCCTCAACAACTATCCCACCGATCCTTTGAGTGGGAGAATCGGGTGTTTTCAATTCGGGATATTTCTTTTCGAGCTCTACTAATTCTTTGAATAGCTTATCGTATTCCTGATCCGAGATAATAGGATCAGCCAATACGTAGTATCGGTAGTTATGTTCCTCTATCTCTGTTTTTAACTTTTCGTATCGCTCTTTTATGTTTTTTGGTATGTCCAAATTACAATCCCCCTTTAGTCCTCATTTATCACAACCGCTGTTGCTACGGCAAACTCTCTTTCATGGGCTATAGATATGTGTATCGTTCCGTTACCTCCAAACTTTTCGAATAGATATTTCACCGATTCTTCATCTAAATAGGGTTCTCCACTTTGTTTGTTTAGAACGGTAATTTGTGAGTAAGGGATAAACCTTTTGAAACATTTTATTAAAGATTCTTTTACTGCAAAACGACCCGCTGCATATTCTTTTTTTCTTTTTTGCCCTTTAAACGTATCGTATATTTCTTTCTCTTTTTGAGAGAGAATTTTTTGGACGTTTTTTTCGTTGATCCTGTCGACTTTTACGATGTCAACTCCTATTCCTCTGATCATTGATTAACAACCTCACATTCGCACCTGGCTCGATCTTTTGTAGAAAACTTTCAACTTTTTGGTCATTTAAGTAAATTTCATAAGACTGAATTTCTTCAGTGTTTATGGAAAGATGAGAAAATACATCTATTAATTGAACATCCTTTTTTACCTTTTTAATCGAATAATTAGCTCCATTGCTCACTTCTTCTTCTATGTCAACTATTTTTCCATCATAGGATGCGAGTATTTCTTCTTTGTTTAAATGAACCTCTTTCCCATTTAAAAATACTTTCATCTTTTCGGTTTCGATATCCAAGAATTCTTTTATCTTAGGGAGTTTTACCGCTTTTGTTTTTAGAAGATCTCCATTTTTTATTTGATAATCTTTATCTAAGATTTCTTCGTCTTTCATGATGATCGTACCCACAGGGACTTCATATGGAAGGTTATTTATTGTGAAGAAAATTTTCTCGTTGTACTCTTTAAATACATCCTCTATTTTTGGAGGTGAAGTATATATTTTATCTCCATCTTTGATCTCTTCTTCTAAACTTTCTACTTTTTCCCCATTTTTTATTACTACAGGATAAGTGGTTTTGGGTTCCCCATTTAAGTAAAATTCAATGGGTTGAATCACGTCTTTCAATTTCAAATTGACAGGTTTGCCGTTTTTGGGTTCTTCTATTTCAATGTGATCACCTGGTTTAATGGGAGAATGTATATCCGCAGATACGCCGTTTACTGTTATTTTTGCCTTTTCGCCCATATTCCCCTTTTTTATCTGTAATTTTTCGTTCAGTTCGAAAGCTATCGCAGGGGAGGGCAGTCCAACCAATTTGTCTAGCGAATAACCTGATTGTAGTAACGCTTGTAAGACGTTCATGTCTTTACCTATGATTAACATATTTACATTTCTTCCGTTTATTTTGATGGTATTGAATACACTACCCTGTTTTTTCAGTGCGACATTTACTATACCTAAAGGAGTTATGTATTCACTACCTTCCATTCTTTTTGATTCAAAAATGATATTCTCCAAATTTTTGGTAGTTTTCAGAGATACCCTTTCTTTGGGAAGCCCAAGTTTACTGGCTAATTTTTCGGTGAAAGTTGGTACTTTCCCTCCTCCACCTACCACCATCACAGCAACGGGAGGTTTCCCGTTTAGATTTAATATTTCTTTAGCAATTTTATCCGTTATGTTGTCTATAACAGGAGTTATTATCTTAATTACTTCTTCTTTTCTTACAATTTGTGGACTATCCAGGATATCGTTGTAGGTAATTTCATCGCTTTGAGATAATTGTTTTTTAATCATTTCAGCGGTTTTGAAATCCACCAATAGTTGTTGAGATATAGTATCTGTTATCTCATCTCCAGCTAAAGGTACCATCCCATAGCCTGTTATTACACCTTTATTCGATATAGATATGTCGCTTGTTCCTGCTCCCACATCCACCATTGCAACATTCAGGTTTCTCAAGTCCTCAGGTACAACTAAACTTGTGGCGGCTATCGGTTCCAATGTGACATGGATAGGTTTTAATCCAACTTTATCCAATACAGACATCATAGCTTCTACAACATTTTTTGGTAGATAAGCTGCCAAAACTTTTACCTTTGCTTGATTACCTCTTTGCCCTTCTAGATGTTTAATCCATTGATTATCAAGACTGTAGTAAAGTATTGAGTATCCTACGCAGTACATTTCTTGTGAGTAGTTTAATTTTTCTGTAGACGCTTTGACTGCTTCGAGTTCCATCTTTTTGATTGTTTCACTATCTAAATAACCATGAGTTGAAATATCGAGGCTGTATGAACCGATCGAAGAGATTAGAAACCTACCAGCTATAGCGATGGCAACTTCGGAAAGATTGATGGAACTTTCCTCTTCCAGTGTTTTCTTTATTTTGAATACACCTTTAGCAACCTTGTTGACATCATGAATCTGTCCGTCAAGCATCGCTCTATTTTCGTGTTCAACTTCTGCAAAATGCTTGATTATTATACTTTCCGTTTCTTCATCATATTCTGCTAATATCCCTACAAGAGTCCTTGTACCTATATCAAGTCCAAAGAGCATTTCCATTCCCCCATTATTTAAACTTCTATTACTGTTGCCCCTGTTCCCCCTTCTTCACTTCGAGCGATTTTGAAATCTTTAATTAGAGATGATTTTCTTAAATAATCCCAAATCCCCATAGCTAGTTTCCCAGTTCCTTTTCCGTGTATTATCCTTCCCTCTTTTATTCCAGAACTTATTAAATCCGAAATAAATTTTTCTATTTCGGGTATAGCCTCATTTACCGTATAACCTCTAATATCTAATTCGGATTTTACACTTTTCTTTTGATCTATTTTAACGTAAATCCTTTTTTCTTCACTTTTTTCTTTATCTGAGTTAATTATAGGCTCAATCTCCGTTGGACTATAAGTTATCTCTATCGGAGAACCATCAATCTGAACGGTTATCTTGGAGTTTGTAATCCTTTTTACCGTCCCCTGAATATTATTGGATGCTTTTACTTTCATTCCAACTTTTATCTTAGACTTTTCGATTTTTCGCCCTTTTTGATTTTGAGATAACGCTTTTCTCATCTCTTCAAGTTGTGAAGCCATATTTTCAGATTCTTTTAGTTTTTTGCTGATTTCTTGTGAATCGATTTGATCTTTTTTTTGCTTAATTTCTTTTAATACGGTTTGAATTTGGTTTCTCATATTTTTTATCTGTTCTTTAAGTTGATACAACTCGGGTTCAAGACTTTCTATCTCTTTTTTCTTTAGTTTTTGTAGTTTTTCTTCGTACTCCTTTTTCGTTTTATCGATTTCTTCTTCTTTTTTCTTGATCCTTTCTAAACTTTCTTCGTATTCATTGTGGATAGAAGTTAATCTACTTAGTATTTTTTCACTTTGTGAAAATTCTTCGTTGAGATTTATTTTACTTTCTTCTATAATTTTAGGGTCAATGCCCAATCTTTCGGCTATTTCAATGGCATGGGATGCTCCGGGTACGCCTACAATTAGTTTGTATGTAGGTTTAAGTGTTTCAATGTCAAAAGACATAGAAGCGGCGAGTAGTTTTTCTTCTTCCAAAGAGAATGTTTTGATCTCAGACAGATGTGAAGTAGCAAATATTATGGGCCCTTTCATTAGCAGATACTTCAAAATAGCTTTGCTTAAGGCAGCTCCTTCAATGGGATCGGTTCCTGTTCCTAATTCATCTATCAAAACAAGCGACTTTTCATTGACACTTTCAAGTATATTTTTTAAATTCAACAAATGGGCAGAAAAAGTGCTTAGGTTTTGAGATATATCTTGTTGGTCTCCTATATCCGTGTAAATTTCTTCTATAAAAGGGATTTCAGCCTTTAAAGCTAAGACTGGTAAAGCAGAATGAGCCATAAAAAAAGCTAATCCAATTGATTTCAAAGAAACCGTTTTACCCCCTGTGTTGGGGCCCGTTATTATCATCCCGTTTTTATCGAGTTCAACATCTATGGGGACTATTTTTTCTTTTGGTATTAATGGATGTTTTAGTTCTTTGAGAAGAATCTTTTTAGTAGTATGGGGTAGAGTGAATACTGCATTCATATCTTTGGCGTATCTGGCTTTCGCTATATTGGCATCTATATATTCTATTATTTCTATATTTTTTTCTATTTTAAATTTGTTTTTTTGAAGTTCAAAGGTCAAATTTGAGAGTATCCTATTGATTTCGTTCTTCTCTTGTGAGAATAAATCTGTAAGCTTTTCGTTCAGTTCTATAATCGTATCTGGTTCTACAAACAAAGTAGCACCGGAATCGGATCTTCCAACGGTAATACCTTTTATAACATTTCTACTTTCACTCTTTAACGCTATGCATAATCTTCCGTTTCTTTCCACAGGCTGATCTAAAGAAAGGTATTTAATATACTTACTTTTTATCTTGTTGAATTCTATATTTAATTGACGTTTTACCGTGTCTATGCCGTTTCTTATTCTTTTTAATTCGATTGAGGCGTTATCTTTAATTTCTCCTTCAGGAGTAAAAACTTTAAAGATCTGATCTTTTAACTCAAGTAAAGGTTTGTAATCTGATATCTTATCAGTGAGTAGATCGTTTATACCGCTGTAATGTTTGTGGATGGCATAACCGTCTTGCAAAAACTCTCCAATTTTTCTGAATTCTCTACCTTCAACACTTTCTTTGTTGCCGATCTTTTCAATTATCGAAGGGATATAACTTAAACCGTACAAATCTTTTAATGTACCTTTAATCGCCATATCAAAAAAAACTCGAGAAATGTTCACTTCTCGGTCTAATTCTGTTAGATCTTTGTACATTTTTACATTTTTTAAAAAATAATCTTTCCCATAATCGGTATGACTATAGGTTGAAATTAAATTTAATATTTTTTCGATTTCCAAATCCTTGTAGGTTTTTTCTAAAATTTAAAACTCACTCCCAACGAGATTGGTAGATAATTAACCGTTAGACTTTCTTCTTCGTAGTACCGTGTCTCGTAACCAACAGACAGAGATAAATTGTTGTAGCTGATACCTCCATTAATAAGTATTTCCGTTTTAAAGGTTTTAAAATAGTCTTCCGTGTGTACGCCTCCGAAAGCGGTTACCAATAAATCTAAATTGCCAATTATATTGGTAGTATATTTCATATTCAAACCGAGAGAAATTCCAACATCTTCTACACTTTCCAAACTATCTAATAAATTGTAATTGTAGAAAAATCCCAAATAGGGACCATAAGAAATTTCTTCACTATCTTCGGTTGGAATTAAAAAAGAAATCCTTCCCCCCGTGTAATCTAAACTTTTTTGAATGTCTGTAGTACCTGTTGAATCAAGTGTGTAGGAGTATGACGGGGTTAGTAATAACTCAAAAGCATACGTGACAGTAGTTATGATAAAGAATATGGAAAGTACTAAAAAAAGTTTATTTTTTATCATTTTTTTACTCTCCCTTTTATTCATAAGATGATTGAGTTTTAACCTTGGAGATAATTTTTTCAAAGTTTTCCTTTATCGCTTTTATAGAAAGATCGCATTCGTCTAATTGTTCTTCTCTTGTTGCATGAGAAACAAACTCATCTTTCACACCAAATGAGTAAATTTTTTTATTTCTCAGTTTGAATATCTCTTCGTTGAAACCACCTTTCAAACTTCCCTCTTCATAAACAAAAATATATTCAGCCCTTTGTTCTAATATTTCCAAAAAGTATTCATTTAAAGGTTTGACACTTCGTACCCCGATTATATTAACGTCATAATCTTTAAGAGCATCATAAACATTTTGAGAGATAGTTCCAACGGCAAGGGCGTATATCCTAGAATCAGCCATTTTTAGATACTTCCACTCACCATCTACTATTTGAAGATTGTCGAGTATATTTTGTATTTCTATCGTTTCTCCATCTCTTGGAAATCTAATAAACCGAGGCTTTTTCAAACCCTTTATTACGGAAGTGTAAATCATATTAGCTAAATCTTGGGCGTTCAACGGCGTCCAGATTTCAACATTTGGAATTAACCTCGTATATGCTATATCAAAAACCCCATGATGAGTTGGACCATCTTCTCCAACCAAACCGGCCCTATCCAACAAAAATAGAACTGGGATCTTTTGTAAGGCTACATCATGAATAAGTGAATCAAACGCTCTTTGCATGAAAGTAGAGTAAATATCAACAACCGGCAAGACCCCACCTAAAGACAGAGCAGACGCCGTAGTGACTATACTTGGTTCGGTGATACCCATATCGATGACCTTGTCAGGGCATATTTCTTGAAGGACATTTAGCCCAGTCCCATCGGACATGGCTCCCGTAAAAGCTAAAAACTCATAATCTTTTAAATGAGATAACGTATGCCCAACAATTTTACTGTAAGAGACTTTGTTCAGTTCTTTTTTGGATACGCCATGATATTTGGTGGGAGATTTCTCGGTTTCTTCGAAACCTTTGCCTTTGGTGGTAACAACATGCAGTATTACAGACTTCTCATCATAAGCTTTAATGAATTCTAAAAACTCTTCCATTTTTTTGATATCATGTCCATCGACGGGTCCATAATACTTGATTCCTAACTCTTCAAACAGTGATGCTGGAGTATCGTAAATAGAGAATTTTAAAGCGTTTCTGACTTTCTTTAAAACTGATTCTACATCCTTACCCAAAGAAGAATCTTCTAAAGAACTCTTTAAAATTTCTTTTGCTTGGGTATACTCTTTTTTTATTCTAAAATTATTCAACAATTGGGAAATCGTTCCTACATTTTTTGAAATAGCCATGTTGTTATCGTTTAGAACTATTTTAACTTTTACATCTTGATAGTTCAACTGATTTAACGATTCAAGAGCCATCCCACAACCTAAAGCTCCATCTCCAATAACAGCAACTATATTCCTTTTCCTGTTTTTTATCTTATCAGATAGTGCATAACCCAAAGAGGCTGCTATGGAAGTCCCTGCATGCCCAGCACCGAATCTATCCGCTGGTGATTCGTAGATATTTGTGTACCCACTTATGCCACCTTTTTCACGTATGGTTTTGAAATCTTTCCAACGCCCCGTCAAAAGTTTGTGCACGTAAGATTGATGACTGGTATCCCAAATAATAACGTCTTCTATGGGGTCAAATATCCTGTACAATGCAATTGTTAATTCCACAACGCCCAAATTCGAAGCAAGATGACCATTGTTGTTGTATACAACGTTAAAAATATACTTTCGAATTTCTTGAGCTATTTCTTCTAATTCTTTGTAACTCATGTTCTTAAGTGCATTATACAGAGGAGTATTTTGCGAGGTCATACATGTCGTATAGATTTTAGTTACTTAAAATCTATACTTCCCCCCTTTCAATTTTATGGCTCTACATAATCGATGCTTGTGAACGTGCAATTTTATCCATAATTCCATTAACAAAAGCTGCGGCTTTTTGAGTCGCATAAGTTTTGGTTAACTCCGTTGATTCATTTAATATTACTTTGACGGGTATATCTTTTTTGTTTATTAGCTCGTAGATAAAGATTCTCATTACTGTTTTTTCAATATTTCCTATTCTTTCTACGCGCCAACCTTCTGAGTATTTGTTGATCAAGGCATCATACTCATTTTTATTTTTATAAATATCTTCAATGTATTGTTTAGCTTCCAAATAATAACTTTCTTCTAAATGCGCCTGTTCGTTTAATTTTTCAAAAGTGAATAATATGTTGTCTAATTTAACATCCTTTATGGATAGTTGGAAAAGACTTTCAAAAATTAACTTTCTCATCATCCTTTTTTTCGGTATGTTTTCATTCATTCTTGTCCTTTTGTTCGTCATCCTCCTTTTCAGTTTCAGGGGATTCTTCATTTTCCAAGGTTTCTTCTTCCGTTTCTTCCGTTTCTTCTATTTCTTCGTATTCTTCTTCCAACTCTTCTGGTTTTACAAGATTTTCGATGGATACGTCAATATTCGATACATAAACCTCGGCAATTTTTTCAAGATCGTCTTTAATCACTTTTTGAATATTTTTAGAAAATTCAACGATGTTTTGCCCGTATTTAGCAGGTACTTTTAACGAAATACTAACACTGGCGTCGTCATTAATTGTAATCTTTATACTTTTTTGCAAATCTTTTTGAATTTTCTCGTTATACACCTTTTGTTCCTTCAGATAACCTTCTACACTTTTGAAAACTAAATCTTTTAACACATTTTCTGAAATGCTTATTTCTCCAAAATCATTTTCCTCGTTCAAAGGCATTGTTTTTCCCTCCTTAAGATTAATATTTTACCTATTTTGTAATTATATCATAAATTAAAACATTTTTAACTGATTTTCCTGTGATTCATATTTTTTCTTGTTAATATTTTTAATTCTCTTCAACCTACTTTCCAAGTCAACTCTATTTGACAGTTGAGACAATATTTCTTTTGATCTTTCAATTATTTCTATGGGAAATCCTGCCAATCTTGCTATTTCTATACCATAACTGTTGTCACTGGTGCCATCTTCAATTTTGTGTAAAAATATAACCCCATCCATAGTTTCTAAAACTTTTATCCTTTTTGCAGCAACTTCTTCGTATATATGTGACATATAAGTCAACTCAGTATAATGGGTAGCGAAGATTGTATTGCATCTTTTAACTTGAAATAAATATTCTGAGATTGCCCATGCAACAGAAATACCATCTAACGTACTCGTACCTCTTCCGACTTCATCAAGGAGGACAAGACTGTTATCCGTTGCTTTATTCAATATAGTTGAAACCTCTAGCATCTCGACTAAAAAGGTTGATTTTCCGGTAACTATATCGTCCCTTGCTCCGATTCTTGTAAATATACCATCATAAATAGGGATTTCAGCCTTCTCAGCGGGAACAAAGCAACCAATTTGTGCCATCACACTTATAAGCCCTATTTGTCTTATAAAAGTTGATTTTCCACTCATATTTGGACCTGTCAAAATTATATAAAATTTGTCTTCGCTTAAAAATAAGTCGTTAGGAGTAAATTCATCTACAAATCTTTCCACCACTGGATGTCTTGAGTTGATTATTTTGATTTCTTTGGAGTTTTGCACAAAAGTTGGCCTTTTGTAATTGTAAACTCTACTAACCTCTGCAAAAGACCTAAACACATCCAATTCAGCGATCTTATTGGATAGTTTTTCTATTTTATCTACGTATTGGCTTAGATGTGTCAATACCTTATCGTAAATATCTTTTTCAATAACCTTTATTTTCTCTTCTGATAATGCTAAGCGTTGTTCAACTTCCTCTAATTCTTTTATAGTGTACCTTTCCGTATTAACCAGCGTTTGTTTCCTAACGTAATCATCAGGAACTTTGGAGGACTGCGCTTTTGAAACTTCTATATAGAAACCATAGATCTTATTTCTTCCAACTTTCAAACTGCTAATCTTAGTTTTTTCTTTCTCCCTCTTTTCAATATCTTTCAAAACGCCATCTAAGTTATTAAATAGATTCCTATACTCATCTAACTCTCCGGAAACACCTTCTTTAATTACTTTCCCGTTACCAGGAGCAATAGCAGGTTCTTCAATAATGGTATTTTCGATAAACTCTTTAGCTTCTTTAAGAACATCTACACCATCAAAAAAATCAGACAATCCTGGATTTGAAGTTAAAGATTCAATTATATAGGGAACCACTTCCAAAGAATCCTTTAAGGCTATAAGGTCTTTTGGGGTTGCCTTCATCAAAGAAATCCTGGAAGAGATCCTTTCGAGATCTTTTACAGATGCCAAATATTCTTTTAGTTCTTCCAATAAAAGAGGATCTTCAACTAAATGTTCGACTTTGTTCAACCTTTCTTCTATATTTTCTTTATCGGTCAAAGGAGTAAGGATGAATTCTCTCAATTTCCTATTCCCCATACTGGTTTTTGTTAATTTTAGAATGTCGTAAAGAGTTTTCCCCTTGTTTGAATTGGTGGGAAGAATACCAAGATTTTCTATAGTATTGGAATCTAAAAACATGTAGTTTTTTGTCTTAAACCGTTTTGGAAGTCTCATATGTTTAATCTTTGAAAATTGTGTGACTTCTAAGTACTTTAAAACAGCGTCGGCTACTTTTAATTCATCATCGTCGTAATCCAAATGATCAAGACTTAAAACTTCGTAGGTTTCTTTCAAATGGTCTTTGAAATTGTTTGAAAAGTACCATTCGTCCAATATTTCTACATAAATCTCGTTTGTTAAATTTTTTATCTTTTTTGATAGTTGTTCAAGTTCTTTAGATAACAAAATCTGTACCAAACCAAAAGAGGAAATAAAGTCCAATAGTTCATCCTCTTTGAAGTCAAATGAATCTAAATAGAAGTCACCGGTTGAAAAATCAAAAATAGCTATTTTATACAAATTCCCATTTTTGGTAATCAAGGCGGCAAATCTGTTACTTTCTTCCAACATTCCTTCGTCTATGATGGTACCAGGCGTCAGTATTCTAGTTACTTTTCTATCGACTATACCTTTTGAACTTTGAGGATCCTCCATCTGTTCACATATAGCTACTTTATACCCGGCATCTAAAAGCCTTTTTAAATAGTTGTTTAAGGCATGGTATGGAATCCCTGCCATAGGATTACCATTTCTTTTCGTTAAGACAATTTGCAATATTTCACTGACTTTTTTGGCATCTTCAAAAAAAGTTTCATAAAAATCTCCGAGTCTAAAAAGTAAAATAGAGTCTTTATATTCTTCCTTTATCTTTAGATATTGCTTTATCATCGGAGTTAAGTCACTCATAATTGATCCTCCTCACATTCTTTGACGCCATGTTACCTTTTAACAATTGGTTTATTACTAATATATCATCTCTTTAATCAAAAGAAGGACGCATTATTTCAGGCGCCCTCTTTTGATTTGAAAAGTTAATAAAATTTGGTTGGTGATAAATAAAACGGTGTTCCATTATTTTTCGTTGTTTTCTTTAGTGGTGGCTTCACTCTTGGTTGTTATTACTTTATCTATGAGACCATAGTTTAGAGCTTCTTGTGCATTCATAAAAAAGTCTCTCTCAGTATCTTTTTCTATTTTTTCTAAAGATTGTCCAGTATGTTTACTAAGTATGTTGTTTAGATCATCTTTTAATCTTAAAATTTCTCTAGCGTGTATTTGTATATCGATCGCTGTTCCTTCGGCGCCACCCCAAGGTTGATGTATCATTATTCTTGAATAAGGTAAAGAATACCTTTTACCTTTTGCACCAGCAGCCAATAATACCGCTCCCATTGAGGCAGCCTGACCTATACATATAGTTGAAATATCTGGCTTTACGTACTGCATCGTATCGTATATTCCTAATCCTGAGGTTACAGAACCTCCTGGAGAGTTTATGTATAAAAATATATCTTTGTCTGGATCCTGAGATTCTAGGAAGAGTAATTGGGCAATTATTACATTAGCCACATCATCGTTTATGGGTGTCCCTAAAAAAACTATTCTATCTTTCAACAATCTAGAATAGATATCATAAGCCCTTTCGTATCTTCCTTCAGTTTCTATAACTACCGGCATAGGTATTGACATAATTTATCGCCTTCCTTTCTTGATCTTTTCTATAATTTTTTTGGCTTCAAGTGTAGATAACACTATTTGACCGCTATCCATGTAAATAATCGATTTAACTGCTTTGCCATATGAAGCATCAATTAAACTAACAGAAGCAGTTAAAGGTGGAGGCAAATTTTCTAACTCGTTTGCATCTCCAAACTGAGTAACTACATCTATTCCATGATAAATCTTTTTTATTTTGCCAAACTGAACAAAGGAATCTGGAACTATAGAATGAATCCTCTCAGTAGGCACAAAAACACCTTTCCCAACCGATATAAACATTTCTATCAATCTTCCTCTTCCATATGCTTTTCGCTAAATTAATTATACACAACAAATATTATTTTTTGATTAAATTATCCTTAATCGATATCAGCCGACTCGCTCAATTGATTTTTTATCTTTTCGTATTTTTCATCAATTTGTGCTTTTTCTTCCTTTAAGCCAACTAATTTTTCTCTTGCGTAGGTAAGTATATCCAATGCTTTTTTATAAATTTCAAGGGCATTTTCAACATCCAATTCGTCTTGCTTTTCATTTTGAAAGTAATCGTTGATACGTTCCAAGAGTTTTAATTGTTCTTTGAAGCTCAAACTTTTAATTTCTTCCTCACTGAGTTTAATTATTTCTTCCATCCTTCTTTATTCACCCCTTTCATTGAATTTCTTCTTGCTTTAAGAAACTTTAACCATGTTTAGCGCCCCTTCGCCCCGCAGCCCGCCCCACAATCGGCCCAGATGACATTTTCTTATTTGAGGGGCGTGGTAGTATAATAAATATAAATACTTAAAAGAGGTGATTTTTGTGAAGTCTTACCCCTCAGAGTTAAAAGCTAACGTTGTTAAAGAGTGTATCGAAAAAGGTGTTTCTTGTTCTCAACTTAGTAAAACTTACAACATCCCTGCCAGAAATATCCAAAAATGGGTTAAGAAGTTTAGAGATTCTGGTGAGAATTATTCTTGCTTTTTCAATGGCTCTTTCAATAAAAATTCCATTGTTTCTCGTGGCTCTAAGGTTCCTCCTGTGGTTTACGAGAATGCCGGTGTCGATTTGGATGAGATTTCTCGGCTTTGTATGGAATATCCTGATCTCGCTCAGACTCTTCAAGCTTTGAAAGATTTGGTGATCGAAAAGGATATTGAGATCAGAGTTCTTAGAGAACAAGTTGAGTTCGTAAAAAAAAATTTGAATCAGAGAAAATGATGGAAAATAACCATTTTGATTTTACACCCATTTTGGATATTCAATATGTCAATAGGTTACATCGAGAGTACGGCGTTTCTCTTTCTTATCTTTTTGAAGAGTTTAACGTGAAACCTAGAACTTATTATTACAAGACGAGGCTCTTCTTGGATACAGGTTCTTTGTCAAAGAAAAAGCATTCTAATTCTAAAACTCGAGGTTTTTGCTATACTGTGAATGGCGATAAGGTTCCTGATGAGTTTGTAATCGCTGAACTAATAAAAATCAAGGAACATCTCAATATGTATGTCTCAAAGCATTATTTGAAAACTCTTGGTTCTACTAAGCTGTGTGCGTATTTCAAGAAAAATTATGGAATAATTATCAATCATAAAAAGATGAGACGTTTGAAACACGAAATCGGTTTGGTTGGAAAATATACAAACCATTCACCACATCCAAGAAGAGGCCCTCAAAAACATGTTGCAACCGCTCCTAACCAATTTTGGGAAATGGATATCAAATACTTTAAAACTAAAGATGGTTATGTACAGGTGTTCACTATAATTGATACTTTTGATAGACAAATTGTTGGTTCTTACATCGGTCCATCATGTAAATCAAAGGATATAATTAAAACAATCTTTGAAGCTCTTAGGTACAGAGGAATATCAGGAAAAGGCTTGATTATTAGATCAGATAACGGTACTCAGTTCACTTCTTTGTTAACAGAAAATTTTATGAGAAATGTTGGTATAGTCCATGAGTTTGGATATCCACATAATCCAGATTGTCAAGCCTTTATCGAATCTTTTCATTCAAGTGTCCAAAGAGAGTTTGTACCTTTGAATACTTTTACTAATATTAGTGATTTCACTATGAAATACAAAGTGTATTTGGATTTTTACCTTAACATTAGACCTCATGGTTCTTTGAACTACTTGACACCAAATGAGTTCCATGTTTTATACAAAGAAAATAGAATAAAAATTAAGGAAATCAAAGAAAAACTTATCATTTTTGAGTAAAATCGAGATACGCCTCTCTAATTTCTGATATTCGGGGTTCCGTCCGCGCCCATCTAAAGTTATCACCATTTTTGAATCTTTTCTATGCTAGATTCAGCTTCTCCATCTTTAAATATTAATTTAACCTCGTCTTTTGTTTGTAATTTTTCAACACTATCAATGATCTCTTCACCTTTTTTTACCAAAACTCCGTTATTTAAAAAAGCAGCAAAAGGACTCGACTTAGTGAGCTCTTGAAAAGTACTAAATAAAAGCCTTTCTGATACTTCGAACTTACTTTTCAACTCAGAAACAATTTCATTCGTTGTACTTATTATATTTTGATTGTAAGTTTTGATGCTATATTCTATGAATCTTTGAATATATAGTAATTTGTTTAAAGAGATTGATTTTTCACTACTTTCAATCATTTGATTAATTTTTCTATTAATGCTAAGTTGATCTTCGTCCAAAACTCTGAACATATTTATCAATTCTCTACCGAGGTAGTATTTAATGTTGTTAATTGTATTGAAAGAAAGTAAGTTCTCCATTTGGGAATAAACATTGGTAAAAGAATAGGTTATATTTTTTTCTAAAGTTTCTAGAGTATCTGCGAAATAGTTAATTTGGTTGACTATGTCTCTTGATACCTCTGTAGGTGTTGAATAGTTTTTCCAACTAACATAATCAGGGATTGTAGAATCTTGCTCGTGACCTATTCCTGTAAGAACAGGGATCTTTCTATTAAACTTTGCTATAAGAGAACCAAGTTCAAAATCATCAAAATACATCAGATCGCTTTTTGAACCGCCTCCTCTAATTATAACAACTACATCGTAATCGATGCTTGACTTTAAAATGGCAAACAAGGCTTTTTTGATTCCAGGCACTGTTTCTGCTCCCTGCATGGGGGCAGGGTATAGGTGTACAATAGGAATAAACCTAGAATGATTAATGTTTTTTTGAAAATCTCCAAAACCTGCGGCGGTTGGTGAAGTAATAACGGCTATCTTTTTTATTGGATCAAGTTCTATTAGTTCGTGTTTCACTTTCCTCAAAAGGTTGCTCTTTTCCAGCTTTTCCAATATTTCTTTTTTCTTCTTTTCTATTTCAGAAGCACCTAAAGGTATTATTGATGAACCTGATACTACATACTTAGCTTCTCTTTTCCAAAAATTAACAACCCCTTGAAACTTCCATCTTTTGTTGAAGAGTTCCCTTTCGTTGTCAATACTGCAATGTTCAAAAACATATGGAACAACAGTTTGGCTGAAAACAACTGTTATTGAATAATTGGAACTTCCCACCCTTTGAGAAAGTTCGACGTAGAGATCCCCTCTTTTGCTATACTTTGCATGAGTTACATCACCTATAACCTCGATCTCTTGTCTGTAAAGAGGAGAACTGCTGAATATACTGTTCAAATATTCTATTAACTCTTGTATACTTTCAAATTTAAATTCTTCTTGTTGGGAAAATAACAACGGTAAGCTCTCCTTTCACTTGATCTTTTGATTCAAAAAATTTTATCCCTTCAGAAATCTTCCCTTTAAAAAATTCTTGATACAGTTTCGTCATTTCTCGGGCAACGAGTACATCTATCTCTCCAAAAATTTCCAAAATCTCTTGCAAGGTTTTTTTTATTCTATTTGGAGATTCAAAAAAAACTATTGGATATTCGAACTCTTTTATCTCTCTCAAAAGTCTTCTCAATTTTTTATCCCGAGGTAAAAAACCTAAGAACAAAAACTTCGAAGCAGGGAATCCACTCACAGCTAAAGCAGAAGTTAAGGCTGAAGGGCCTGGCACCACATCTATTGGAATACCTTTTTCCCAACATCTTTGTACTAAGTTAAAGCCAGGATCTGCTAAAACAGGCATACCCGCATCTGATACTAAGGCTGTTATATTATGACTTTCAATCAAAGATAGAACTGTGTCCATAATCTTTTCTGAGTTTGCCTCGTTGAAAGCGAATAACTCCTTTTTGCCCAGTTCAAAATGATTTATCAATTTCAAGGTAACCCTTTTATCCTCCGTGAGTATCAAGTCAGCTTCTTTCAAGGTTTTTAAGGCTCTTAAAGAAATATCTTCTAAATTACCTATGGGTGTGCCAACTAGAATTAATTTTCCCATTTTGATTTTTCACATCCAACAATTTTGTTTAAATCGCATTGATGTTCTCCTGCAAAGTCGGAATTGTTGTATCCATCTAAATAAGTTAAGTCTTCCAATTTCCAGAAAATGTCGCCTAAAAAATCCATCAAGAACTTAGTTAAATCAACCTTTTTTCCCTTTTCTTCTATTTCTAGAAGATACATTATCTCCGAAAATTCTTTTTTATACCTTATACAATTATCAGGGTTTAACAACTCATCTACTACTATTTCCGGGTCTTTATTTAAAAGATATCTTTTTTTCATTACCATCCTTTGACTTTTTAAATTGTCAAAATCAATATCTTCTTCTTTTATAAACCCTTCTTCCTCTTCTCTAAGTCCCTTTTTTATTTCTTTTTTAAGATTTGTAGTCCACACTTTTTCGCCCTTTTTTATCTCTAACCGCGTTCTCAAACCATTTTTATCGTACCATTGAAGTATAAGCCATTCATCAAAGGCCTGTGATACTAACTTTTTAAATATATATATATCGGGTATTCTATACTTTCTCTCATTCTCATATTTCAATGCGATCTCCTCTTTACTTAACTTGTAATTATATATATAATTATACCATATCAACGCCATTTTCTTTGAACAATGCTCAAAATCTTGTTAAATATCCTTGAAAAAGAATTTTTAGGTCATAAAAAAGAGAAATTTCATAAATATTTTACTTTTATGAAAATAAGAAACTTGACAAAACCAAAATAACTCATTATAATTGACACGAATTTTATCAATGACCAACGTTCGGAAAAAGATAAATTATGCCTAAGGAGGTAAACAAATATGACAAAGGATGAGTTGTTCGAAAAAGTAAAAGAAATAATCGTAGATACATTGAGTGTCGACGAGGATGAAGTTACATTGGATGCCTCATTTACCGATGATTTAGACGCGGATTCTTTAGAGCTAGTGGATTTAACTATGGCTTTTGAGTCTGAATTCGGAGTAACGATAGAGGACGAAGAGTTAGAAAAAATCAAAACCGTTGAAAATGCGGTTAATTTATTATCTGAAAAATTGAACATCGACGATGAGGATTGAATTAATCACAAAATGAGGGGAGCTTTCGCTCCCCCTTGTTTTTTAAAATATGGTAATTTTTTCTTAAAAAAGAGGTGAAAAAATAATGGCTGAAAAATATATTATAGTAACCGGTGGAGTACTCAGTGGGATAGGAAAAGGAGTCGTTTCGGCTTCAATAGGAAGGCTTTTAAAAGAATTAGGATTAAAAGTCAATTCTTTGAAAATAGATCCCTATCTAAATGTAGATGCAGGAACTATGAACCCAAATCAACATGGAGAAGTTTTTGTCACAGAAGATGGCTACGAAGCAGACCTTGATTTGGGCCATTACGAGAGATTTTTAGGGATAGAGATGAAAAGTTTTAACAATATGACAGCTGGTCAAGTTTATAAATATGTTATTGAAAAAGAAAGAGAAGGAAAGTATTTAGGAGCCACCGTTCAGATGGTGCCTCACGTCACCGAAAGAATAAAGGAAAGGATCGAAGAGATAGACACAGAAATTTTACTCATTGAAATAGGAGGTACCGTTGGCGATATTGAAGGTGAAATATTTTTAGAGGCTGTAAGAGAGCTATCCTTTGAGAAAGGCCGAGAAAATTTTATGTTCATACATGTAACCTTTGTTCCTTACTTACATGTTACCAACGAGTTTAAAACTAAGCCAACTCAACAATCCATTCAACTTTTAAGAAGGATAGGAATCCAACCGGATATGCTTTTGGTAAGAACGGAAAAAGAGATAGATCTTTCCAGTCTTGAAAAAGTAGCTTTGTTTGGAGGCGTTCCTTTAGAGTACGTTGTCAACCTTCCTGATTTAGCCAACGTTTATGAAGTTCCTCAAATGCTCTATGAAAAGAATATTCATTCCCTTATTACCAGCAAATTGAATTTGGAAATATCAAAAGAAGTAGAGGAATTAAGTTGGAAATGCCCCAAAACATTTAAAAACCTTAAAATTGCTATGATTTGCAAGTATTTAGGTACCGATGATGCCTACAAGAGTATAATGGAAAGTGTTTTTTTAACTGGCACTAAAAGACCTGATCTAATAAACTCCGAAGAACTGGAAGAAATGAGTGAAGAGGAAATCAAAATACTTTTAAGTAAATACGAAGGTATAATTATCCCAGGAGGATTTGGAGCAAGAGGAATAGAAGGAAAGATAAAAGCTATAAAATATGCTCGTGAAAATAATGTTCCTCTTCTAGGGATTTGTCTGGGTATGCAACTAATGGTCATTGAGTATGCCAGAAATGTTTTCGGCTACAAAGAAGCTAATTCTACAGAATTCGACGAAAATACTCCTTATCCTGTTATAGATTTGATGGAAGAACAAAAAAAGATGTTGAATTTGGGTGGTACTATGAGACTCGGCGCTCAAAAAATTGAGATACTTCCCAACACGAAACTTCACAAGATTTATGGAGAAAAAAATTCTGCCTTTGAAAGGCACAGACACCGTTATGAGGTCAATTACAAAGAGTTCGAGAATATGTTTGAAAAAGGAAAAAATGTTCCTAATAAACTTTCTATTTCTGCTATGACAGATTTCGTTGAAGCCATTGAATTGAATTCTCATGCTTTTTATATTGGCATTCAATACCATCCGGAATTTAAAACAAAAGTTGGAGATCCACATCCTATCTTCAAAGCATTTATTGAAGCAATAGAACAAAATAAGTGAAAAGGGGGAAAAGAATGACTTTTTATGAATTATATTTACGTTCTTTTTATGATTCAAATGGTGACGGTCTTGGAGATTTACAGGGATTAAAACAAAAACTGGATTACCTTTGTGATTTGGGAGTTGATCATGTCTGGTTCTTACCGATTATGAAATCTCCAGCCTTTCATGGTTATACAGTCTCCAATTTTTTTGAGGTTAACCCTGTTTATGGGGATTTAAAAGATTTAAGAGAGACATTAAACGAGGGCCACAAGAAAGGTATTAAATTTATCCTTGATCTTCCTATTAACCATGTTGCAGTAACATCAGAATGGTTTCAACGCGCACTTAGGGGAGAAGAGCCCTACAAAAATTGGTTCATTTGGGCTAACGATAAGGCTGATTTAGAAGAAAAAAGACATTGGGACGAAAGTAAAATCTGGCAAAAGATAGGTGATAGGTATTTTTACGGCATCTTCGGTCCTGCTTCTCCTGACCTTAATTTTGAAAACAAAGAATTGTGGGAAGAGATAAAAAGAATCTTTAAATTCTGGTTAGACAATGGTTTTGATGGCTTTAGATTAGATGCTGCAAAGCACATTTTTGATTTTGACATTGAAAAGATGAGATTCCATTACCAACACGAAAAAAATATCGAATTCTGGAAAGAGATGGTTAGCTATATAAAATCCATAAAAAACGATGCTTTAGTTATAAGTGAGGTCTGGGATGCACCGGAAATAGTAAGAAAGTACGAAGGAATATTCGATATAAGTTTTAATTTTCCTCTTGCAGAGGATTTAAAGATGACGCTAAAAAATGAATCACCTCAGGAACTAGTAGAAACATTGAAAAAATGTATGACAGAGTATCTACCAAATGGTAAGGTTCTATCTATGTCAGGTAATTTTTTAACTAATCACGATATGACAAGGATTCTGTCTGACTTAAAAGACGAGGAGAAAGTAAAGTTAGGTTTTTCAATTCTTTATACCCTTCCAGGGATTCCTTTTATCTACTATGGCGAGGAAACAGGAATGAAAGGCATACCCCTTGACGTTAATTTTACCGAAGACAGTCAAGAACCATTTCATTGGTACGAAAATGGTTTTGGACCTGGTCAAACGGAATGGAAAGGGTATAAATTCAACCCTCCATATTCGGGGGAATCTTTTGAAGAGCAGATAAACAAGAAAAATTCGATTTTAAATATCATAAAAAATTTGATTAGATTTAGAAAGTCTAACCCATGGATTGACGATGCACGGATCGAGATTTTGAATTTTGACCAAAATATGGTAAAATTAAGGTGTTATAGTCAATTAAATGAATTTATAGCTTATTATAACCTAAAATCTTCCAAATGCTCCGTTTTGCTTGAAAATGGAGAAGAATTATTGTCTATTGGAAACAATAAAGCAGCACAAGGTTATGTTGAACTTTCACCTTACGGTGTTTATTTAATCAAAAAAAGTTGAAGGGATTGTGGGGGTCAATTAGAGAGGTGATACAAAAATGCACAAAAAACGATACACTACTATTATAATGCTCTTAACGCTTTCGTTGGCAGCGTTCTCTTTATCCCCCTATGTAAATGTTAACAATCAAGAGGATGTCAAAGAAGATATAACTATTAAAACCGTTTTATTCGATTTTATTTCATCACAATACAAACTAGCAGTCGGGAAAGATATGCCACAAGATAGGTTGCAATTACTTGTTTCCTCCATTATGGAAGCTTCAAAAATCTTTGAAATATCCCCTTTGATGATAGCGGCAATAATAGACACTGAAACAAATTTCAAAAATATTATTGGCAGTTACGGAGAAGTAGGTTACATGCAGCTTAGACCATCAACCGCGCAGTTTGTTGTAAACAAATATTATGACCTTTTTGCAAGTTTGAATTATACTGAAACGAGTTTGGATTGGATTGAAGAAAGACTTTTATTAGATCCTAGGTACAACATACTTGTCGGGACAGCTTATTTGAAGTATTTGATGGAAACTCACGGCGATCCTTACAAAGCCCTCGGGTGGTACAATGGCGGCGGAAATGATTATTACGCAAATAAAGTAGTTTATAACATAAATAAGATTGCCATTAAATATCCAATTATTTAAAAAAACTATTTGACTTTTGTTCAGACAATTTGTTTGATTGACATTGTTGCAAATATATGATAAAATTTTGTTAGTTGGTTTGATTATTTGTTATAAACGGGGTAAATATAATGTCTAATTTTAAAACGAACATCAATCCAAAAACATTGTTTAATTTAAATATTCATCATCATACATGGCGTGGCCGAGTTAACACATGCCATGTATGTTGTCATTTGTAAATCACTGCATACAAGGCTAAATGTAATAACCGGTCACGAGAAATCGTGACCGGTTTTTTATTTTTAAAATACAAAAGAAAGGGGTTTAAAATGAAAAAAGACATCTTTACTGAATCTCAAAAATTATCAAATATCGTTAGCAAAATTAGGAGTGTCCTATTTAAACACGATTTTTATGAACTGTTTCCCCCTTCTATAACAAAGTATTCTGAAAATTTAATAAAGGGGCTGAAATTTGCTGATGGAAGAAATTTTTACCTTTTAAAACCCGATGTGACTTCTTGGTTGATAGACATGGATAAAGTAGAAGAAAAAGAAAAAGTATTTTACATTTCGGAAGTTTTAGATGAAAATTTATCCGGTGTCTGGCAGTTTGGATTTGAAATATTAAATGGAGAAGAAGTCAAAATCGAAGAAGAAATTTTGCGTTTAACCATCGAAATTTTATCACTGTTGGATATAAAAAATTTCTTTATAGACGTAAGCTCAATAAGGAGTTGGGAGAGAATTTTAAAAGCAGTCCCACAATACAGAGACAAAATTTTAAGGGCTGTTGAGTTGAGAAATTTTGAGATCATTGAAAACCTTCCGCTGGATGAGGGGGTAAAAGCATCTATAGCTACTCTTTTCAATTACAGAGGAAAAGAAACAAATATTCCAAAATTAAACACAATAATTAAAAACATTAACGACCCCAGAATATACATAGACCTTGGAACAATGAAATACATGAATTACTATGAAGATGTTGTATTTGAAATTTATTCACCGGATAATGGTTACCTTTTAGGCAACGGTGGCCAATACAAGATAAACGGCAAATATTCGTGTGGAATGGCTTTAAATTTGGATATTATAGGGGAGATGATGAGATGACAACAATATCAGCCGCATTGCCATCAGGAAGATTGCTGGAAGACAGTAAGGCTTTTCTAAAAAAGATAGGTATAAATGTTAAAGAACCTGCGAAGAGAGAGCTTATATCATATGAAAATGGTTATGCCTTTTATTTTCCAAGAGCTTTTGATGTTCCTGTATACGTAGAAAATGGAGTAGACATTGGGATATGCGGAAGTGATGTTGTCCTTGAAAGAAACAATGAAGTGTATATTCCATTAGAACTACCTTTTGGTAAATGTAGAATGAGTATCATCTTACCAGAAAACAGAGAAATATCTTTTCAAAATATGGAAGGATACAAAATAGCGACCAAATACCCTGAAATTACAAAAAATTTCTTTTCTGAAAAGGGTTTAAAGGTGAAGATACTCAAGTTAAATGGAGCGGTAGAATTGGCAGCAAAAACCGGTATAGCGGATGCCATAGTAGATATTGTTGATACGGGAAACACGATAAAAGCAAACAATTTAAAAGAGTCATACAAGATAATGGATATCTCCGCAGTACTCTTGGTAAACAGGATAACCCAAAAAACAAAGTTCGATTTTATAAACGATTTAATAAATAAAGCAAAGAATTATAAAAACGGGGTGAAAGGGCACTAAAACAAATCTCAAAGTTCCTAAAGTCTGTGCAAAAAATCGAAGGAGGGAAAATCAATGGAATTACAGAACTACGTTTCACAGATATTAAACGACATAAAAAACAACGGAATGCTTGCAGTAAAAAAGTATTCAAAACAGTTCGATAATTATGATGGTGATTTAGAATTAAAAGTTGAAGAATGGGATATCGACGAAGAAATCCCCGCGCAAGATAAAGAAATTATAGAAAGAACGATTCAAAGATTGGAGAATTACCATCTAAAACAAAAAACAGAAGATATCTTGTATTCCAATGAATATAACTCAACCTACGGACTGATTAATAGACCCATAAACAGGATAGGTATTTATGTTCCTGGAGGTAAACCTCTACCTTCAAGTTTGTTGATGGTCGCTATTCCAGCAAAAATTGCAGGTGTAAAAGAAATGTTAATCACATCTTCTCCAAAAGACGGTGTGGTAAACCCTTACATTATCTATATAGCAAAAAAGTTAGGAATAAAAGAAATTTACAAAATTGGTGGAATTCAAGCAATAGCCGCTATGACATACGGCATCGGCATGAAGAAGGTAGATAAAATATTTGGTCCCGGAAATCAATATGTGAATGAAGCAAAACGACAGGTGTTTGGGGAAGTTGGGATAGACAGTTTGGCAGGACCATCAGAAATCTGTGTGATAGCCGATGAGACAGCAAAACCAGAATACATTCTAAACGACTTACTTTCCCAACTTGAACATGGTTATGAATCTAGAGCTTTCTTGGTCACTACTTCAAAAGAATTATACGAATATTGCGAAAGAGAAGGGATAGATAGATACCTTTTCAAAAGTATAGAAGATTGTGCTGCTAAAACTAATGAAATAGCACCTGAACACTTAGAGATAATGACAAAAGATCCTGAATCTGTACTACCACTCATACAAAATGCTGGGGCTATTTATTTAGGGGATTACACACCTGTACCGGCGGCGGATTATTTCTTGGGAGTTAACCACGTACTGCCAACGGGTGGTGCGGCACGTTTCACCTCCGTTTTGAACTTATCAGATTTTACAAAAAAAATATCCGTTGCAAAAGTGAGTAAAGAAGAGTTATTAAAAGAGAGATACTTAGGCATAAGAATGGCGGAAATCGAGGGTATGTACCAACACAAAAAGTCTATGGAGGTGAGGAAATGAGAAGAAAAACTGACGAAACGGACATAGAAATAAATTATTCTAAGGAATTATTTGTTGATACCGGGAATCCTGTGTTAAACCATTTATTGAAAACCCTATTCTACTACATGGGAAAGAATGTAATTATCAAGGCAAAGTTCGATCTTAACCACCATTTATGGGAAGATATGGGTATAACAATCGGCCAATTTTTAAAGAATGAAGTGGAAAGCAAGAAGATAAAAAGGTTTGGAACCTCCATCCTACCAATGGACGACGCCCTTATTCTCGTTTCGATTGATATTTCAAGATCCTATACAAACATAGATATCAACATCAAAGATGCTGAAAAAGGGTTTGAATTAGGTAACTTCAAAGAATTAATTCTGGGGTTATCAAGGTATTTACAATCAACTATCCACATAAAGCAAATAAATGGTGAAAACGCTCATCATATAATTGAAGCTTCTTTCAAGGCATTGGGTAGCGCTTTAAAAACGGCCCTTGAACCAAGTGACAAACTCGAAAGTACAAATAGGGTTTACGAAGTATAGAGGTGGTAGATATGCAGAAAATAGTCATATTAAATGGTGGAGTTGGTAACTTTTCAAATGTCCAAAAAGCTGTCGGAGGTATTATTAGCAATGAAATAAATGACATAAAAAAAGCAGATAAAATCATACTTCCAGGGGTAGGCTCTTTTGGAATAGTTTCAAATAATATAATTCCTCTAAAAGATTATATATTGGAACATATCGACAAAAACAAGCCTTTCTTAGGTATATGTTTAGGGATGCAACTGTTATTTGAAAGTAGCGAAGAAGGTGAAGGCACAGGACTTTCTTATTTACCTGGAAAAGTGGTTAAGTTTAAAAACATGAAAGTACCTCACATAGGTTGGAACAGTGTTGAATTTTCAAAAGATTCTCTGATTTTTCGAGGAATAGAAAATGGAAGTTTCTTCTATTTTGTACACTCTTATTACATAACAACTGAAGATCAATACACAATTTCATACACAGAATATGAAAGCAGAGGAAAAACCTGTAAATTCACATCAAGCGTGCAAAAAGAAAACGTATTCGGAGTACAGTTCCATCCTGAAAAATCAGGCGAAAAAGGAATTAAATTATTAGAAAATTTCAAAAATTTATAACGAGGTGAAATCTATCAACAACATAAGAATAATACCTGCAATAGACTTAATGAATAAAAAAGCGGTAAGACTCTATAAAGGGAGTAAAAACGAAATAAAAGAATACGGAGATCCCATAGAAATAGCCAAAGAATTTTCAAAATATGTCGACCTAATTCATATTGTTGACTTAGACGGTGCTTTTGAAGGATCTGTAAAAAACTTAGATGTCGTAAAACAAATAATCCAAAAAACCGGGTTGAAAGTTGAACTGGGTGGAGGATTAAGAACTTTTGAGAGCATAAAAGATGCATACGAAATAGGTGTTACTTATGTGATCATAGGTACAGCAGCCTTTAACTTAGAATTCTTAGAAAAAGTTACCAGTGCTTTCAACAATATAACCATAAGTATGGATGTTGAGAACGGAACTTTAAAAACAAAAGGTTGGTTAGAAAACTCACAAATTACCTTAGAAGATGCTTTTTCTATTTTTAAAAAATACACCAACAGATTCATATATACAGACACAAATAAAGACGGAACTTTAGAAGGTGTTTCTTTAAACATAAAAAGATTCTGGCAAGATGAAGAAATAATATACGCCGGGGGTGTAAGTAAAAAAGAAGATTTAAAAAAATTGGAAAATATAGGTTTCGATGGGGCTATAATAGGAAAAGCTCTTTACGAAGGTAAAATCAATTTGCAGGAGTTAAGGGGTGAACAATAATGTTGACAAAAAGAATCGTAGCCGCCTTGGATATAAAAGAAGGAAGAGTCGTAAAGGGAGTACAATTTGAGAACATACGGGACGCGGGAGATCCTGTGGAACTTGCCAAAAAATATGAAAAAGATGGGGTTGATGAGATCGTATTCTTAGATATAACGGCCTCTAAAGAAAAACGCAATATACTCAAAAATCTTGTTGAGGAAATTGCCAAAGAACTATTCATTCCTTTCACCGTGGGTGGTGGATTAAAAACAGTCGAACAAATGGTAGAAATAATAAAATGTGGAGCAGATAAAGTGTTCATAAATTCAGCTGCCGTTGAAAATCCAAATTTAATTAAAGAAAGTTCAAAAATAATAGGGAGCTCCAACGTAGTAGTAGCGATAGATGCAAAAAAAGACGTCGAAAGTGAAAAGTATTACGTATACACACACGGAGGAAGTAAAAAAACGGATTTAGACGCTGTTGAGTGGGCTAGAAAGTGTCAAGAGTTGGGAGCAGGGGAACTACTGGTTACTTCTATGAACACCGATGGAGTAAAAAAAGGGTATGACTTGAATTTAACCAAACAAATAGTTGATGCTGTAGAAATCCCAGTTATCGCCTCAGGTGGAGCGGGAGAAGTTAAAGATTTCATCGATGTTTTTCAAATAGGTGCAGATGCTGCTCTTGCTGCATCCATATTCCATTATGGTATCTACACTGCAAAAGACCTCAAAATCCAATTGAAGAAGGTGGGAATAAATGTTAGATTATAAACAAATAATAGACAAATTAGATTGGGAAAAAAACAATGGCCTCATACCTGTAATAGTTCAAGGTCTCGATGGTGACGTATTAACTTTAGGTTATACAGACAAAGAGGCTCTTAGTAAAACTCTACAAACAGGATATGTCCATTATTACTCGAGAAGCAAAGAAAGAATCAGAATGAAAGGAGAAACTAGCGGGAACTATCAAAAATTGAAAGAAGCGTTTGTAGATTGTGATAACGACACATTGCTCTTAAAAGTTGATCAAACAGGACCAGCTTGCCACTTAGGAACGAAAAGTTGTTTTAGAAAAATCGAACAAATTGACAAACTACCTGAATCCAACATAGATTACTCACTAGATTTTCTGAACCAATTAAAGGAAATTATAAAAGAGAGAAAAAAGAACCCAAAAGAAGGATCTTACACAACTTATCTGTTTAATGAAGGAAAGGAAAAAATCTATAAAAAGTTTGGAGAAGAAGCGGTCGAAGTTTTGGTTGCTCCAAATAGAGAAAGAACCATATATGAAACCGCCGATATGATTTATCACTTGTTGGTGTTATTAACCTACGAAGGGATAGATATAGGAGAAGTTGTTCAAGAGTTAAAAAAGAGGCACTCACCAGAGGGGGGTAAGCAAAGTTGAAATTCAACCCAATTTTAGAAAGTTTTGAGGAATATAAACCTTCTACTACTAATATCAACGAAGGGTTCATAGATCTCAGCAAAAATGAAAATCCATTCGATCTTTCTTTAGATCTTAAAAAGATCTTTTTCCAAAAGATAACAGAAACAAACATAAATCGGTATCCCGAATTAACCGCTGACAACATCAGACAAAAAATAGCGACTTTCTTAAACTCATATTTTTCAAAATATAATATAGATCTTGACATAAACAACATAGTGGTAGGAAATGGCAGCGATGAGATGATTTCTTACTTGGTTAAAATTTTTTCTGGAAAGGATGTAATAGTTTGCCCACCTACATTTGAAATGTACGAATTTTATTCTCTACTCAACGGCTTTTCAGTAAAAAAAATCCCTTTGAACACCAATTACGAAATAAAAGACATAGATAAATCCGTAAATGATCAAACAAGTATGATATTCATCTGTTCTCCAAACAATCCTACAGGAAACTTACAACCCCAAAAAGAGATCTTAAAAGCTTTAAAAACAGGGGTCCCTGTAATTGTTGACGAAGCATATGCGGATTTCTCAAAAACAAGCATGATACAATATTTAAAAGACTACCCAAATCTTATAATATTAAAAACATTTTCCAAAGCGTTTGGATTGGCAGGTATCAGAGCAGGTATCTTAATAGCCAATGAAGAAATAGTTAAACAAATAATGAAAATAAAATCCCCCTATAGTTTCAACGTATTAACTGAAAAGATGGTGGAAACCATAATAGAAAATTACGATCCTGTTTTAGAAAAAATTGATTACATTATCGAAGAAAGAAATAAGCTTTCAAAAGAGCTCGGACGAGTCGCCTTAAAAAGTGATGCTAATTTTATACTCCTTGATTTTGATAAAATAGAAGGCTTAACAGCTCAAGATGTTTACAACTACTTTTTAGAAAACAAAATACTTTTGAGAAAATACTCTGGGACTTTAGAAAATAAAATTCGAGTAACCGTTGGAACCAAAGAAGAAAATCAAAAGTTTCTATCGCTTTTTAAAGAATTAGTCAACAATTTTGATAAACAGATTAAGTCTTATGAACGTTAAAAAGCAATAACAACAAGAAGAATATCCTTAAAAATGGGAAAAGGGCATAAAGCCCTTTTTTATCTTGCCAATTTTAAGATATTTAGAACATCTTCCTTGTAAAGTTTTACAAAGTTACCGACAGGTCCTCTTTCCGTTGCCTTTTGTGCCATTTCCTCGAATCTGTCATCGGGGACTTTCAATTCCTTCAAAGTTATTGGTAATTTTAAATCTTCTTTGTAATATTTTTCAAGTCTATTGATACCCTCTAAAGCTGTTTTTTCTAAGTTGAAGAAATCAGCTTCAACGTTCCAAACATTTACAGCATACCTAGCAAATCTGTTTAAATCGTGCCTATAAACATATTTCATCCAAGCAGGAAATAAGACAGCCAAACCTGCTCCGTGGGCGACGTCGTAAATGCCACTCACCTCATGTTCTATATCATGAGTTGCCCAGTCTTCTTCCCTTCCGGTTCCTAATAAACCGTTATGTGCAACGGTACCAGCCCACATAATTTCAGCTCTGACGTCGTAATTGTAGGGATCTTTGAGGGCTAAAGGTGCATTGTGAATTATAGTTCTCATTGTAGCTTCACTCAATCTATCCGTTAATTCCACATGCTGCGTGTTGGTGAAGTATCTTTCCATAACGTGGGTTAACATATCCACCGCTCCAACGGCTGTTTGAAAAGGTGGCAGAGTATAAGTTAATTCAGGATTCATTATTGCAAAAACCGGTCTTAAAATATCGTAATTTATTGCTCTTTTATACCATCCATCTTCATTTGTAATAACCGATCCCATACTAGCTTCACTACCTGCAGCAGGTATGGTTAAAATAACACCAACGGGAAGCGCTTCTTTCAAAGTTCCTTTCCCTTCGTACAATTCCCAAACGTCTCCTTCATACTTCATTCCAGCTGCTATGGCCTTTGCAGAATCTATTACACTTCCTCCACCCACAGCAAGTACAAAATTAATATTTTCTTTTTTACATATTTCAATACCCTTTCTCACCAAACTTAATCTTGGATTGGGTTGAACACCACCCAATTCAACAAATTCAACCCCCGCACTTTTCAAAGATTTTGCCACTTTATCATACAGGCCAGTTTTTTTTATACTTCCTTGCCCATAGTGTAATAAAATTTTACCGGAGTACTTTTTTACCTCTTCTCCCACCTTTTCCTCGGTATTTTTCCCGAAGATTATGCGTGTAGGACTTACAAAGTCAAAATTTAACATAACGCGACCTCCTCTTTTTTATTTTTTTGTCTTTAATTTTTTAAATTTATCCTTAGAACCTCTTTGCATAGAATGAATCTTCTCAACTTTTGTTTGCGACCTAATTAATTACAAATTTCTGGCTCTATGAGCGTTGAGGAGACGGTTCTTTCGCTTTATCTAGATTGAGTTCAAAAAGATAGTTTATTACCTCTTGTACAGTTGTAATTTTATCGATTTTGTAACCGTATTTACCACTAAAAACAAATCCATCATCTAAATTCCCCTTTGCTGCGTTAAGCAGAGCTTGGGCTATACAATAAGGAGCATCAACAAAATTACACGTTTTGATACAGTGATAAGGGCATTTGAAAGGCTTTTTAATCCCCTTTGAAACATCTTCTATAAACTTGTTTTTGATAGCTCTTCCCGGAAGACCTACGGGACTTTCAATTATTACTATATCTTCTTCTTTGGCTTTTATCAAAGCCTCTTTAAATTTTATATCGGCATCACACTCTTTGGTGGCTATAAAAGGAGTTCCTACTTGTATCCCCTTCGCCCCCAACGAAAATATTCCTTTCACTTTTTCAGGTGTGTCGATACCGCCTGCGGCAATTACGGGTACTTCTTTATTGTATTCTTTTTTAATTTCCTCACAGAAACCTACTATCTGAGGAACGGTAACTTCGAGTTGAAAATCGGGATTCTCTAGATCCCCTTTTTTAAATCCCAAATGTCCTCCAGCTTTTGGGCCTTCCACTATAAATGCATCAGGAATGTACTTATATTTCATCCACCATTTTTTGAATATTATTTGGGCAGCTTTTAAAGAAGACACTATAGGAACTAACTTTGTTTTAGAGTCTTTACTTAGAAATTCAGGCAGATTTAACGGCAATCCTGCTCCAGATATTATTAAATCTATTTCTTCTTTTATCGCTGTTTTCACAAGCTCTTTATAATCAGTCAAAACGGTCATTATATTAACGCCAATTATTCCCTTTGTCTTTTCTCTTGCCTTTCTAATAACCTTTTTGAGGCCTTCTATATTAGCTTCTTTCACTTTTCTCGTTTCAGGATTTTCTATTAAGCCGATTCCTGCAGTACCTATTACTCCAATCCCTCCGGCGTTTGCTACCGCAGATGCTAAATTATCAAGGGAAATACCAACGGACATGCCCCCTTGGATTATTGGCAACTTTGGAACTAAACCATTGATGTTTAAAATATTTATTAGATTCACTCTCCTTTTTTGTCTTCTATACAGCTTTTAGTTGCTTTGGCACTTTTCGCCCCACTGCTCATCCATTTAATTACTCATTTAAATTATATCATAAAAGAACTTTATGTGAAAAAAAATTGCATTCAAAGAATATTACTTGTGGTATAATAAGCAATGCACATAGGTGTATTGAATTTCAATTTTAGCTGACATTCACTGAAGTCAACAAAGGAGAATACTATTTGAAGAAAACACTAAATGAAGAAAATTTTCAGATTAATTCAACAAGAGAAAAATTAGCCGCAAATGCCTCCTGGATGGGAATAATAATAAACGGTGCTCTTGCTTTTTTTAAATTAGTTATCTCTTTCATTACGGGGAGCATGGCGATTTTAGCTGATGGAATAGATACTACAACGGATATAATAACTTCCATACTAACTTTAATTGCATCGAAAATTTCAAGTAAACCCGCAGATGAGAGCCATCCTTTTGGTCATGAACGAGCTGAAACGATAGTTACTAAGGTTTTATCTTTAGTGATTATTTACGCCGGTTTTCAAGTCCTTATAGGTGCCATTCAAAGTATAATAACCCATAGTTTTTCAATTTATAGGCCTTATTTAGTGCTATGGATTTCTTTGATTTCGATATTTACCAAATATTTTTTATACAAATATAAATTCTCCGTCGGAAATAAAATAAGAAACTCTTCTATAGTGGCGGATGCTTTAAATATGAGAAATGACATTTTAACTTCTTTGTCTGTATTAATTGGCATTATATTTTACCTTACGTTAAACATAATGTGGGTGGATCCGTTGGTGGCGATTATTGTATCCGCGTTCATATTCAGAGTTGGAATAAAGATGTTTCTAGAAACCTCAGATGAGTTTATGGGTAGTTCAAAAGAATTAGGAGAAATTTATTACAATACTTTAGAAGCCGTTGAAAAAGTTAGCAAAGCCAATAATCCTCATAAAATCAGGGTGAGAAAAGCAGGATATGTTTATTTTGTCGAACTTCATATCGAAGTCGAAGAAGAAATGAGCGTAAAAGAAGCTAATGAAATAGCGTCGCAAGTTGAAAAGGAATTAAAGAAAATAAATCCTTACATAAAAGATGTGATGATCCACGTAGAACCTTTAGGGAACAACGAGGAAGAAGAATTTGGATTCGATAAAAATTCTATTAAAAGAATTTTTGATAAATAAGTGGAGGTGTAACGTTTTGATCGGTGATTTTGTAGATGAGGTGAACATCAAAGTGATTGCTGGAAAAGGAGGCGATGGAGCTGTAAGCTTTAGAAGAGAAAAATTTGTAGAAAAAGGCGGACCAGATGGTGGAGACGGAGGAGATGGTGGCTCGATCATCATCAAATCAACCCTCAATAAAAATACATTGGTAGATTTTAAATACAAGAAGATTTTTAGAGCAGAAAACGGGGAAAACGGTAAAAATAAAAATAAAGCTGGAAAAGCTGGAGAAGATGTTTTGATTGAGGTACCTGTTGGCACTTGTATCTATGATCTTGAAACCAACGAACTGCTTTCAGATTTAAAAGCTCCACAGCAATATTTGGTTGTTGCTCGTGGTGGTAAGGGTGGCAGAGGAAATGCAAGATTTGCAACTTCAACTCTACAAGTTCCAAGGATCGCTGAAAAAGGTGTGGAAGGTGAAGTCAAAAATCTAAAGCTCATTTTAAAAATTGTCGCAGATGTTGGCTTGATTGGTTATCCTAACGTTGGTAAATCAACATTAATTTCAAGGATTTCAAACGCCAAAGTGGAAATCGCTGATTACCCTTTTACAACTATAGTTCCAAATTTAGGTGTGGTAAAAGTCGACACAGATTATTCTTTCGTAGTAGCTGATATCCCCGGCCTTATAGAGGGAGCACATTTGGGAAAAGGTCTAGGAGATCAATTTCTAAGGCATATTGAAAGATGTTCTATTTTGGTACATCTTATAGATATATCTTGTTTTGAAAGAGATGACCCGGTAGAGGATTATATAAATATTAGAAAAGAATTAGACGCTTTTTCTCATATTCTTTCGAAAAAGAAAGAGATTATTGTTGCAAATAAGATAGATGCGGTAGACAAAGACACCCTCGAAAAGAGATTGACGGATTTCAAAAATAGAACGGGTAAAGATATTTATCCTATATCTTCTTATACTGGTGAAAACATTCAAGAGCTCATAACTATTGTATGGAATAGTATAAGCAAAGAAAAAATTGAGCAGCAAAAGTTCTTTCAAAAAAGGTTAAAATCCAATGTCACAGAAAAAATAAAAATACAACCTGTCAACTATGAACCCGATCCTTTTATAAAAATCAACGTTGTAAAGTTGGATAATGAAACATTTGAAGTTGTGGGAGACGGTATTGAAAAGTTGCTAAGTAGATACGATATCCATCAAAAAGATTCTCGTCTGTTAATTTTAAATACATTAGAAAAAAACGGATTGAATAAAATTCTAAGAAATGCAGGAGTTAAAGAAGGAGACACGGTATACATTGGAAATTTTTCTTTTGAATACATACCATAAGAAAAGGTGTTTCTCATGCTAATGCTTTTTGGAGGTAGTTTTAATCCTCCTCATATAGGTCATAGAATAATTGCTGAAATAGCTTATGATGAATTTAACCCTGATAGGTTTTTAATAGTACCGTCTAAAAATCCCCCACACAAAAGCATAGATTTCATAGCAAATTTCGACAAGAGGTATTCTTGGTGTGAGAGGGTTTTTTTTGAACATTATTTCGAAGTAAGCGATATAGAAAATAAACTACCCTCACCATCATACACAATAAGGACCATAGAATATTTATCAAATTTTGATAAAAACATTAATCTTTTGATAGGTGAAGACTCCCTTAAAAACTTTCACAAATGGTATAAATGGGAAGAAATATTAAAGAAAGTAAAATTAGTAGTTTATCCCAGATATTTCGAAGAAAAAAATTCATACAGTGTAGATTTTGATTATGTAAAATTGGAAAGTCCTATCGTTGAAATATCTTCCACTTATATCAGACAAAGGATCAAAAAGGGAAAAACTGTTAAAGGTTTGATAGACGATAAGATATTTGAGGAAGTTTTAAAAGAGTACAGTTAAAATCAATTTTTATAAGACTAAGGGGGATAAAAATGTCGTCTTATATAGCCAAAAGTGCTAAAATTGATACTAGCGTTAAAATAGGCTACAATGTAATAATTGAAGAAGATGTTGTTATTCAAAAAGGTACTATCATTGGAAACAATGTAATAATTAAAGAAGGTAGTATTATTGGAGAAAACTGTACAATATCGGATAATTGTATAATAGGGAAATCGCCTCTTAAAGCTAAAAATTCTGCCACAACTGAAACAAAAGATCTTCTTCCCTTAATTTTGAACAATAATGTAATCGTGGGAGCATGTTGCATCTTATATAGAGGTACTAAAATATCAAATGATGTTTTTATTGGAGATTTGGCGACCATTCGAGAAGACGTGGAAATCGGAGAACATACTATCATCGGAAAAGGCGCAACAATAGAAAATAAAAGCAAAATAGGTAGTTACGTAAAAATAGAAACAGAGGCTTACATTACAGCCATTTCTACAATAGAAGATTATTGCTTCATAGCTCCGGAAGTTACCTTTACCAACGATCAATTTTTGGGGAGAACGGAGAAAAGAAAAGCACTTTTCAAAGGTCCTACTATCAAAAAAGGGGCTAGAATAGGAGCTAATGCAACAATATTACCAGGAATAATAATTGGAGAGAATGCTTTGGTTGGTGCAGGGAGCGTAGTCACTAAAAATTTAGAACCAAAAAAAATATACGTTGGCGTTCCCGCGAGGGAAATTCGAAACGTCCCAATCGAAGAATTATTAGAAAATCAAACTTATTTTCACCCTTAAAATCCCAATCAAATGAGTTTTATAATCGGGTAGGAGGTAGATAATTAATTTATCTACCGTCCTCCCACACCACCGTACGTACCGTTCGGTATACGGCGGTTCAACAGGATTGATGTCTGTATCCTTTCACATCGTTTCTTCCTCTTTCAGACGTAGAAGTTATATTAGGCGCTTCTACATTATTTTCAGGCTCTCCCTTATCTTCATGTAGGAAACCTTCTAATCGAAGTTGTATGCCTTTTCCATGTCCCTTCGCATCTTTCAAGATTCGAAACCTCCTGTTGTTCAGTCCTTCCTCATCTCTCAATGAGTACTATGACCTCTGCTGACTTCTCAAGATTCAGCCATACATTGCTGTATGGGTTGCCTTATCAGCATATTCTTGAGATCTCCCCAGGTAAGTGCAATAACTTTCATCCCATCTATTCGCCAGATCTACTCCGTGAAGTTCTGGGTAGCTGTTGGACTTCGTTTTGAGTGGCAAACTCGTCCACTTCACTTAGCCTTGTATCTGGTTCTTGTTCATCGAACCGGGACTTTGCCTTTGGCTTCCTTCAGATTCCACCTCACGGTGGACACCCTTGCCTTTGGCTAGTGGTTCCCGCTACCTGGCCCACAACGGACTTTCACCGCTTAGCTATCGCGCATGCTGGGCGCACAACATAAGGGCCGGGAAGAAAAACCCGGCCAATGTTTTATTAATTTTCTATTTCTTTAAGCTGTTTTTCTATTTGCTCTAACTCTTGGTTAATCCTTTCCCATTCTTTTTCAAGAGATTCATCATGCTCATGAGGGCCCATGTACTTTTCTATAGATTTCTTCTGTGCCTCTAAAGTTTTCTTCTTTTTTATTAATTCTTCTCTTAAATATTCTTCTTCGGCCATTATGTTCCACCCCCTTAATGAAATTATTATATATAAACTTTGGAAAGCAGCCTTAATTCAAGAGTGTTCGCTTCTCCTTCAATTTTTTCAATTTGACTGTTAATGTCTCTTAGAAAATCTTCGTCTTTAATAGATGGAAGGTTTATTTTTACGTTGTATAATCCACCATCAACCGCTGCTTTTGCCATTACAAGAGAAATTGCTGCGTCACTTTTAGCCATTTTGTACCCTTTTTCTATTGTAATCCCCGAAAGTTCCATGACTTCCAACGCGTCTTTGGCTATCTGCAGGGGTAAAAGTGTTGCCTTTTTTGTTTTTTCTTGGATTTTTTCATTTCTTGCTCTTTTCTCTTCTTCGGTACTTTTTGGAAGTTTTAAGGCCTCTATCACCTCGTTGAAAGCTTGCGCATCTTCCTCCATGAGTTGAAGGAATTTGTCTCTGTACTCTTCAAACTTTACTTTCAAATCTTTCATTTCTTCTTCCACATCTTCGTACTTTTTTTTGCCGATAGTTAAATTTGCCACCATGCATCCCAAACTGGCTCCTATAGAGCCCGCCAATGCCGCAGCACTTCCGCCACCGGGAGCTGGTTCGTTTGACGAAAGCTTTTCTAAAAAATCTTTTAAACTCATTTCCGACAACAAATTAACTCCTCCTTTTTTGTGATATTTAACGCAATAGGCATATTAGTTTTCCTGAAAAATTCTATTACTACTATATATTCTATCAAAAGTGAATTGAAAAACAATAAATACCCTTTGGAAGAAATATCCTTCTAATTGTTTCTAAAGTCGTTTAATTGTTCCTAATCACATTTAACTGCCATTTTTAAAACTTATTTTTTTGAGTAGAGGATGGTATAATAAAATGGGGTATAATGTTATACTTCAAATTTCACAACACTTTGGAGGTGAAACAGTGGGTAGTCTATGGATTTTGGCAATAGTTCCAGTAATAGCTTTAATATTTGCAAGTGTTAACTTTAGACAGGTCGTTGTTTTAGACGAAGGTACAGAGAAGATGCAACACATTGCAAAGGCTATTAGAATTGGTGCTTCCGCCTTTGTTAACCACGAGCTTAAAGTATTGACGATTTATGGAATATTTATCGCTTTAGCTTTAGGTATCGTGGTAGAGTGGTATGTTGGAGCCGCTTTTGTAATGGGGGCTTTTATGAGTGCCCTTGCTGGATACATAGGTATGAAAATAGCTACTTACGCTAACGTCAGAGTTAGCAATAAAGCTCGTACAGAGAAAAGTATTGGAAAAACTCTGAAAGTTGCATTTCAAGGTGGAAGTGTTATGGGGCTAAGCGTTTCTGGATTGGCTCTATTAGGTTTATTTTTAGTATATATTATCTTTGGAAATTGGTTAGGACAGCTTTCTGCAGAAAATTTGGTAATCAAAGTCAATTGGTTGGGAATAAATTATATTCCTTTCACCATGACCGTTTCAGGATATGCCCTTGGATGCTCAATAATCGCTATGTTTGATAGGGTTGGTGGAGGAATTTACACAAAAGCTGCGGACATGGGAGCAGACTTGGTTGGAAAAACAGAATTGGCTTTACCGGAAGATGATGCACGAAATCCCGCAACTATCGCCGATAACGTGGGAGATGATGTTGGAGATGTTGCAGGACTTGGGGCAGATTTGTTGGAAAGTTATGTAGGTGCGGTAATTTCATCTATAGTTCTAATATTATATACTCATTTCCTTTTGGGACCTCAAAACTTTTCTTATGATTCCACAATGAGATTAACTTACTATCCTATACTTTTTATATCTTTAGGATTAATTTCTTCGATGATTGGAATATTGTATATAATCTTAAAAAAACCTTCAAATGATCCCCATAGAGATTTGAATATATCTTTGATGACATCAGCATTTTTAACTGTAATTTTAACTTTTTTCCTTAGCTTTTTCTACTTGAGGGGGATCAGTATTACCGAATTTCAAAATATTGGTTTCAGATTGGGATACTTCTCACCTTGGTTGGCCGCTTTCATCGGTATAGTAGACGGTATTTTTATGGGACTTATAGCAGAATATTACACTAATGATGCATACCATCCTACAAAAGAATTGAGTGAATTCGCTAAGGGTGGTTCAGCTATTGTCATTACAAAAGGATTAGCGTTGGGAATGGAAAGCGTTCTTTTGCCTGTTTTCCTTTTGATGTTGGGAATTCTTGTGTCCTTCGAAATAGCAGGATTGTATGGTGTAGCAATGGCAGCTTTGGGTATGCTTTCTTTCGTTGCCACAACGGTTTCAGTTGATTCGTACGGTCCAATAGCAGATAATGCTGGTGGGATAAGCGAAATGGCAAAATTGCCGCCTGAAGTTAGAGAGATAACCGATAAACTAGACTCTGTAGGGAACACAACGGCTGCTATAGGAAAAGGTTTTGCTATCGGTTCGGCTGCTTTAGCGGCATTAGCTCTCTTCGCATCTTTTATTTATTCTCAAGCTGGTCCTGGAGATGGAGGAGTAGGGCATTTAGAAAATATTCTGATCTTGAACATGATAGATTCTAGAACAATAGCCGGTGCTATTTTCGGCGCGGCATTACCTTTCTTTTTTAGTTCTTTTCTAATAAATGCCGTGGTAAATGCAGCTAACAAGATGGTGGATGAGGTAAGAAGACAGTTTAGAGAAATCCCTGGATTGATGGAGGGCACAACAGATCCAGATTACGAAAGATGTATCAGGATTAGTAGTGAAGGTTCGCTAAGTCAAATAAAATTCCCTGCCCTTATCGCCACTCTAACCCCTATAATTTCTGGATTTTTACTAGGACCAAACTTTGTAGGAGGACTTTTGATTGGAACTACTCTCAGTGGTGTTATGTTAGCAATATTTACAGCTAATTCTGGAGGTGCTTGGGACAACGCAAAAAAGAGAATAGAAGCTGGAGGCGTTGAAGGAGAAGGGAAAGGTACCGATGCCCATAAAGCAGCAGTTGTGGGTGATACAGTTGGAGATCCACTGAAAGATACTGTTGGTCCTTCTCTAGATATATTAATCAAGATTATGGCGGTAACTTCCCTTATAACCGTTTCTATCTTTAAAGTGTATCATCTCTTTTGAAAACAAAATCCCGAGGTTGTACATTTAATTGCCTCGGGATTTTAATTCAGTATAATTAAATTCTTAATCCACCGTCTATCCTTATAACTTGTCCCGTTATGAAGGAAGAATCATCACTGGCTAAAAATACGGCTAATTTTGCTATATCCTGAGGTTCTCCCAATCGTTTTAAACACGTATTCTCTACAACATACTCTATTAATTCTTCCTTTAAACTTTCGGTCATCCCTGTTCTAACAAATCCTGGCGCAATAGCGTTTACTCTGATATTTTCTCCTTTCATTGTAAGTTCTTTCGCCCAAGATTTTGTCATTCCTATTATACCTGCTTTTGCTGCCGAATAATTAGTTTGACCGATGTTACCTTCAATTCCTACCACGCTCGCCATGCTTATTATATTCCCAAACTTTTGTTTTCTCATTATCTTTGCAACCGCTTTTGTCATAACAAAAGTTCCTTTTAAATTCACTTGTATTACTTTATCAAAATCCTCTTCTTTCATGATAATCAAGAAGTTATCTTTTGCCATTCCGGCATTGTTTACTAATATGTCTATTTTTTGGTATTTGTTATATATCTCAGTCACAATTTCGCTAATCGCATTGAAATCGGTTATGTCTGCTTGGTAATAAATGAACCTATCTTCTGGAAAATCACTTTTTTCATTTTCTTCTATTTGAGGTCTTTCATCTATAGCGATCGCTATTACGGTGGCCCCTTCTTTTATGAAATTCCTCGATATTTCTTTCCCTATTCCTCTAGAGCCACCTGTTACGATCGCAATCTTTTGATTTAGTTTCAAAGGGAACACCCCCGATTTTTTATATATTAAGTAGTTTCACGTTTTTATTTATCTGTTTAATAAATTTTGTAAGCACATTTGTAGGCCCAATTTCAACAAATTCATCCACATCATTTTTCACACATTCTTCGACACATTCTATCCATCTAACGGGAGAAGTTATTTGCTTAATTATATTTTCTTTGATGATAACAGGATCTGTTTCAAACTTCGCCGTCACATTCTGAACAATGGGAACCCTTGGTTTTTTGAATTCTAAATGTTCAATTTTTCTTCTTAACCTTTCTTCTGCATCTTTTAGAAATTTCGAATGAAACGGACCGCTTACATTCAACGGTACGACCTTTCTGGCTCCTCCTTCCTTGAGCTTTTCCATAGAGATCAAAAGTTCTTCCATTTCCCCACTTATAACAATCTGTGAAGGAGAATTGTAATTAGCTATTTGGACGTTTGGATAATTGGCTAAAACTTTTTCAATATCATTTAAATCCATCCCTATCACGGCTGCCATACCGCCTTTTCCTGGTTCAAAGGCTTCACTCATGTACAATCCCCTATAATAAACCGCTTCAACTGCCTCTTCAAAATTGATCACGTCTGCAGCTAAAAGTGCTGTCCATTCCCCTAAAGAATGACCAGCTACCACGTCAGGTATGAGACCTTCTTCTAAAGCATTCAAATATTTTATATAGCTAATTGTGAGTATAGCGACTTGGGCATTTTGGGTTAAGGTAAGCTCTTTTTCATCAGTTCCAAATATTATACTTTTTATGTCTACTCCAATCTTATTTTTAACTTTATCAAAGTATAATTCATACTCAGGCTTTTTTTCTAATATATCCTTTCCCATTCCTAAGTATTGAGATCCTTGGCCTGTAAAAACAAAGCATCGCAAAACTTATCTCCTCCTTTCATCGACATTGTTTTCTAAGTCGTAATTTTTCAAAACATACGACATTATATCTTCTATAACTTCGCTAACACTTTTTATTTCATCGATCAACCCAGAGGATTGTCCTGCCATAAAAGACCCACTTTCTTCATCACCGTACAAGAAAGCCCTCATAAGGCTTCCTACCAAAGCTTCTTCTGCTTCTTCAGGTGATGAAGCTTCTAACTTAGCTATTTTTTTACCAAATTTTGTCTTTATTATGCGAGCTGGATGACCCATTTTCTGACCTGTAATTATAGTATCCCTAATACCTGCATTTATTATTTTCTGTTTATAATTTTCATGGGCTTCACATTCATCTGTGGCTATAAAACGAGTCCCCATCTGAATGCCTTCTGCCCCCAAGGATAAAGCTGCAACCGCGCCAGGTCCGTTAGCAATCCCACCGGCTGCTATTACAGGAACCGATAACATACTGGAAAGCTTTGGAATCAAGACCATGGTAGTTACATCTCCGATGTGTCCACCACATTCCATTCCTTCACCTATTATAGCTTCCGCACCAGCAGTTTCTAACCTCAAAGCTAGGTTTTCTGACGAGACTACCGCTATGGTTGTTATCCCATTTTCTCTAAGCATAGGAATATATTTGCTAGAATTTCCAGCTCCTAAAATGGCAACGGGCACTTTTTCTTGAATTATCAAATCTATGACTTCGTCTATATGAGGATTAAGCATGATTACGTTTACCGCAAAAGGTTTATCAGTCATTACTCTTATTGAATCGATCTGTTTTTTTAAAAGTTTTGCGTCCATGTTTCCAGAACCTATAGTTCCTAATCCACCAGCATTTGAAACAGCTGCAGCCAATTTGGCAGTACCCACCCATGCCATTCCGCCTTCTAATATGGGATATTTAATTTTCAATAAATCAGTAACCCTATTTTTTACTGGTTCCAAATCAGCACCTCCATCTTCAACTCTTTTTGATACCTACCATTATCTCTGCTTGTGCACATACCTGTTCTTCAACAGTAGCTATTCCTTTTAATTTAAACATGTTTGCTTTCCTTTGTAGAATCTCTAAATCGTATATCAATTTGTCTCCAGGTCTTACTTCCTTTTTAAATCGAGCCTTATCTATACCCGTAAACAAAGGAATTACATTCTCATCCGTATCTTTTAGAAGCAATAACCCTGCAGTTTGAGCCATACCTTCAACAATGAGTACTCCTGGCATTATGGGATAATTTGGGAAATGACCTTGAAAAAAAGGTTCGTTAATGCTAACGTTTTTAAACGCCTTGATCTTTTCTTCATTTAATTCTAAAACCCCATCAACAAGCAAAAAAGGGTAACGGTGGGGCAATATTTTCATTATTTCCTCTATATTCATAATTTTCACTCCCATGTAGTTACTATTCCACCAGAATCAGGCCCTAAATGCATACCTATTATTATATCCATCGGTTCAAAGATTATCTTTTCCCTCGGTACTCCCAATTTAACTACTTCATCCAACAAATCGCCACCTATTTTTAAGCTCCCTGTATGTTCAACGGTTATATTCTTTAACTCTCCTCTGCCTTTTTCTTCCATTGCCAATGTAGTAAGCTCTTTAATTATTTTATTGTATCCTCTAATCCTTTTAACGGGCAATATTTCACCATTCTCCAGTTTTAACAATGGTTTAATGTTTAACATGCTTCCCACAAAGGCAGTTGCTTTTCCTATTCTTCCACCTTTTGCAAGATAATTTAAACTTCCTACGGTAAAGTATACATTCACTTTTTCTTGAAAATGTTCCACAAAATTCTTCAACTCTTCTATACTATAATCTCCTGAATCTATAAGCTTTTTTAATTCTAGTACTACATAACCTAATCCCCATGTAGCTTCATAACTTTCCACTATATGGATCCTTTTTTCATCTACTTCCTTAGCGGCTATCCTAGCAGAATTATAGGTGCCACTAAGTTTTCCTGAAAGATGGACAGATATCAATTCATCGTAATCTTTAAGCATTTTTTTGTATACCTCTTCAAAATCTTGAGGCGTGGGTTGTGAAGTGGCTGGTATATAGTCAGACGTTTTTAAAAACTCATAGAAGTCGTCTACATCAATATCCACAGCCTTTTCAAACTTGTCTTTCATCTTTACATACAATGAAACACAGCCTATCCCCATTTCTTCTAATTGTTTTGGATCAATGTCGCAGGTATTATCGGTTACTATTCCTATTTTAGGCATAATTGTGCCCCCTTTTATGATTTAACAAAAATTAGAGACGCATTGTGTCCCCCAAAACCAAAGGAGTTCTTTAAAATTACGTTTACTTCAGCGTCTTGAGTCTCTCTTGGGATATTGAGCGTTTTCATCTCTTCATCAGGCTCTTCTAAATTTGGCATTCCATGAACAAAATGATTATGGCTTTCTATTATTGAAGCTATTAATTCAATTGCCCCTGCAGCTCCTAAAGTATGTCCTATTAAAGTTTTAGTTGACTGTAAATACGGTTTATCCGCAAATTCACCGAATATTTTTTTAATAGCTTTTACTTCTGAATTATCTCCAACAGGGGTACTGGTAGCATGACAATTTATAAGATCCACCTTAGAAGGATCTAATTCAGCCATTTTTAAGGCGTTCTTTATTGCTCTTGCAGCCCCCTCACCTTCCGGATCAGATTGACTAATATGGTAAGCATCCCCTGTCATTCCATATCCTGCTATATATCCATAAATCTTTGCTCCTCTTGCCTTTGCATGTTCTTCTGATTCTAAAACTAATATCCCAGCTCCTTCTCCCATCACAAACCCGTCTCTATCTTTGTCAAAAGGTCTTGATGCTTTTTGTGGTTCATCATTTCTTTGAGAAAGAGCCATCATGTTGGCAAAAGCTGCTATTGGCATAGGATCAATAACCGCTTCGGAACCTCCCGTTATTGCCACATCAACTTCTCCACTTCTTATCAACATAACAGAACTTATTATTGAATGGACAGCTGAAGCACAGGCGCTAACAGTAGTAAAATTTGGTCCCTTTAATTTATGCCTTATAGAAACAACTCCACTTGCCATATCGGCAATCATCATAGGTATTAAAAAAGGGCTAACATACTTCGGACCTTTTTCGTTCATTACTCCAAACTCATGATACAGAGTTTTAAAACCGCCTATCCCCGAACCTATTATTACTGCAGCATTTTCTCTCCAATCTTGATCTTGAGACAATCCGGCATCTTCAATAGCTTCATCTGAGGCAGCAACAGCTAATTGCAAAAACCTATCATAACGTTTGGCAGTTTTCCTATCCATGTACTCCTCGGGGTCAAAATCTTTTATTTCAGCAGCTATCTTAACTTTATGATCAGAGGTATCAAACTGAGTTATTTTATCTATGCCGCTTCTCATTTCTTTTAAACCTTCTAAAAATCCCTGTGTGTTCTTTGCTATCGGGTTTATTGTTCCCATACCAGTTATTACGACTTTGTGCATCCACATACCTCCTGACTGTTATTTTATTGATTTGTTAAAGCTTTTTTGATAGATGTATGATCATGATAAAGAAGCCAACATCTTTTTTGTTACTTCTATGTAATACTCATATATTTGTTGAGGTTTCAACCCCGCCCATTTTTTGTACAATGTCTCTCGAAGACTCGCTTGCTGAACCATTCCTGTTATCTCACTCCACAAAACCATTGCGATCTTTAAAGGTTCTAATCGTTCGTCTATTGAACCATCTTTTATCCCTTCTTCAACGGAACTAACTAACAACTTAAAAATCTCTTCACTCTTTTCATACGCCTTCTTCACATGGGGATCTTTATCATCGAAATGAACTTCCAAGGTTTCATAATTCAATATCAACTTATAATAATCAACATATTCAAGGCTGAATGATACGTATGTTTCTCCCATTGATACAACCTTTTCAAAACCGTTTTTACAAGAGGAAAATTTTTCAATAATAGACCTGAGCAAAGCAGATAACGCTCTTTCAACAGAGGTAAAATATAGATCTTTTTTGCTTGAAAAGTATAAATACAACGTCCCTTTTGCAAGATTAGCTTTCTTTGCAATTTCGGTCATTGTAGCTTTCTCATAACCTTTTTCCACAAAAATTTTTTCTGCGACATTCATTATTAAATTCAATTTTCCCTCTTTATTTTTCTTCTCCAAACTATTTCGCCTCATATTTTTGCCCTCTAATAAAATAAAAATGACCAAAGGTCATCACTTTCATAAGATTATACCACAACAAAAAATCTATTTCAAGTTTTCGCATTAGATCATATTACTTGTCCGTGAAAAAGATTGGTTAGATCATAATTCGATGTCTTTAAGGGAGGATTACCCCTAATCATAGAATTGAGTGATTCAGAATTTTAAGATTTTGATTTGCTGCGGTCGCTTTCTTAGAAAGTAGCTTTATGATATAATTATTATTACAAGAATATAGTTATGAAAATTTTTCAAAAACCTTTAAAATTACTTGACATCTTAGGAGGAGCGTTTTGAAACAAAAATCAATTGCGTTTTTATTTTTTATTATTTTTACGTTATCGACCTTCGCAACAGTTTTTGATGATTTTGTTTACTACGTGGATCTTCAAACTATGTATGAATCAGATGACCAATATTTAAAGATCCTTGGAGGTTTTTTGAGGCGATGGGAAACGGGTTTGCCAATGTACGTAGATAATTTACAACTTTCTAATCTAGTGTTGTCCCCTGATGATGAGATAACCTTGAAGATATTAAAAGACATAGACCCTTATGTTTACCTTGAACCTAGAGAATTGTTTGAAGAAGCCTTAAAAGAATACCCCAATTCAATAATAATAAATTCTATGTATCTTTTTTTCAATTTCCAATATTGGCAAAATTCTTTGGACCCATCTGTGGTGAAAGAAATTTTTGAATATTCTGAAAAAATCGAAAAGCTTGTGGGAGGAAAAACTCCCTTTACTGTTTATTACCAAGCACAAATCTTATCAAAATCTAAAATATATAACGATCCCCAAAAAGCTTACAATGATTTAAAAGAAATCTATCTAACTTACAATTACGATAAAAAGATAATTGAATCTTTGGTAGAAATAAGTTTTCTAACGAATAACTACGAAATTATAAAAGACCTTTATAATACTTACATAAATTTGAAAGGGAACGATTCTCAAACATTACTGTACTTTTCTAAAATTTTTTATAACCTGGGAGAAACAGAAAAATCCAAAGAAATAGCCCTTTCTTTAATCCCAGTTGCAAAAGATTCAAAGATTCTTTCTGAAACATACGAATTTTTAGGTGACATAGAAAACAATTACGAGAAAAGGATAGAATATTATCAAAAAGCTTTAGCTCACGACAAAGAAAGTGGAAGAATAATGTCTAAATTGGGGTTAACCTACTATAATTGGGATAAAAAAGAGTATGCTCAGTTAGCTAGATACTTTCTCAACGGTGCACAGAGCCGCAATTATATAACCGAAGAAACTGAAGAAGCTTTAAAAGAATTGAGAGTGAGGGTTGTACTTGAAATTTTCCTTAAATATTTATTACCTTTGCTGTTAGGAGTAGTTTTTGCTTTATGGCTGCTATATTATTTGGATAAAAGAAGGAAGATCAAAGAGCACAATCGTATTTTTAAAGAGCAGAATAATAAATAGGTGAACTAATACGTACCACGCGGGAGGAATTATTTTGGATTTAGGTGAAAAATTCGAAGAGCTTATGAAAGTGATGAAAAGGTTGAGGGGACCGAAAGGTTGCGATTGGGACAAAGCCCAAACTCACGATACTTTGAAACCTTATATAATTGAAGAAGCATATGAATTGGTTGATTCTATTGACGAAAAAGATGTAAGAAAGATAAAAGAGGAGTTAGGAGATATATTACTCCAAGTTGTTTTTCATACCACTATTGCCGAAGAAAGCAATGAGTTTTCTACCATTGAAGTGATAGATGAACTGATCAATAAATTAGTAAGAAGACATCCCCATGTTTTTGGAGATGAAAAGGGATATTCTTATGCCAGGTGGGAGGAAATAAAGGCAAAAGAGAATGGAGATAAGAACTTTAGTAGAATTGGAAAACTCAACAAAGCCTTACCTGCACTCTCTTTAGCAAGAAGAATTCAAGAAAACGCTGCCGCGGTAGGGTTTGACTGGATAGAAGTGAAAGATGTACTCGATAAAGTAAAAGAAGAAGTGAACGAACTTAACGAAGCTAAAACCCAACCAGAGGTAGAAGAAGAGTTTGGGGATTTGTTGTTTGCACTGGTTAACTTGGCTCGTTTTTTAAGTATAGACCCAGAAGTTTCTTTAAGAAAGGCGAGTGAGAAGTTTATAGAACGGTTCAACCGAATGGAAAAAGCGATTGAAAAAGATGGAAAAGAATTTGAAGCTTTAAATTTAGATGAGTTAGACAAATATTGGGAATTAATAAAAAAAGAGGAAAAGAGGTGAGAATTAGGTGGAAATAGGCATATTCGGCCTTCCGTTAACAGGTAAAACTACTATTTTTTCCCTTTTAACAGACTATAAAATAGAGGATAGTTATAAAAGAGAGGCTATAAATAGAACGGCAATTATAAAAGATGAAAGAGTTAATTCTCTTGCACGTTTGTACAATCCCAAAAAGGTTATCTTTGCTAGCTTAGATTTTATCGATATACCAAGTTATGACCACAAGGGGGATCCAAAAGAAAAAACGAGAATTTTTCAGATGATACAAAATGTTGATGCTTTGCTTTTGGTTATAAGATCTTTTGAAAATCCGTCGGTACCTTGGCCTGAAAATGCTGATAATCCAATAAAACAACTAAACATATTAAAAACAGAGCTAATTTTTAGAGATTTAGAAATTGTAGAAAATCGATTAGAGAGGCTTGAAACGCAAAAGAAAAAGACAAAGTTCTCAGCAACAGAAGAAAATGAAGAAAAAATTTTGTTGAAAATAAAAGAAGTTTTGGAGGATGAGGTTTTCGTTTCGAAGATGGAATTGAGTGAAGAGGATAAAAAATTAGTTGGTTCTTTAGCTTTATTCACTTTAAAACCCATTATCGTATGTGTCAACGTCGACGATGACCAATTTTCAAAAAATAGCTACGAATATAAGGAACAGGTAGTCGAAGAATGTAAAAAGCAAAATTTTGCGTACATTGAAATAGACGGAAAAATAGAAGTAGAAATAAACGAGCTTGAGGACGAAGAAGAAAAAAGATTATTCTTAGAAGATTTATCAATTAAAGAACCTGGTGTTGAAAGATTAGCAAAAATTGTGTATAATCATGTTGGACTAATTTCTTTCTTCACCGTCGGAAAAGATGAGGTAAGAGCTTGGACGGTTAAAAAAGGTAGTACAATGAAGGAAGCAGCCGGAAAAATACATTCTGATTTCGAGAAGAATTTCATTCGTGCAGAAGTTATGAAATATGAGGACCTAATTAAATACGGAAGCGAAGAAAAAGTTAAAGAACAAGGACTTTGGAGATTGGCTGGAAAAGATGAAATATTGGAAGATGGAGAAATATTAAACATTAGAGCTAGCACTTGATTTGAGGGGTGACCTAATGATACTTGTCACAGGAGGAGCTGGGTACATAGGTTCTCATTTGGTGAAAAGGCTGCAAGATCAAAATAAAGAAGTAGTAGTTTTTGATAACTTCGAAAAAGGCCATAAGTGGGCTGTTAAAGATGTACAAGTCGTTGAAGGAGATCTCAGAAACGAAAAAGACATTGATTACGCCTTTGAAAATTACAAAATAGACGAGGTATATCATTTCGCGGCTTTTTCATTAGTGGGTGAATCTATGACAGAACCTAATAAATATTTTAAAAACAATATATGTGGAACGTTGAACCTACTAAAAAATATGCAAAAACATAAATGTAGGTACATAGTTTTTTCTTCTACTGCAGCTGTTTATGGAGAACCAGAAAAAGTCCCCATCACTGAAGACCAACCCAAGAACCCTACGAACATCTATGGTCAATCAAAATTAATGATTGAAGATATTCTCAATTGGTATTCTAAACTTGATATTATAAGGTATGTAGCTTTAAGATATTTCAACGCCGCTGGGGCGTATTATGATGGTAGTATAGGCGAAGCCCACGAACCTGAAACTCACTTGATCCCATTAGTTCTTGAAACAGCTTTAGGGAAAAGAGACCAACTGTACGTTTATGGCAATGATTACCCAACCAAGGACGGAACACCCGTTAGAGACTATATCCATGTAATGGATTTGATAGATGCCCATATTTTAGCTATGAAATGGATGAAGGAAAATGAAAAATCTGACGTTTTTAATTTAGGTAATGGTCAAGGATTTACCGTTTTAGAGGTTATTAAAACAGCTGAAAAAGTAACTTCAAAAAAAATAAATTACGAAGTAGTAGAAAGAAGGCCTGGTGATCCTGCTGTTTTAATAGCTTCCTCAAAGAAAGCAGAGGAAGTTTTAAACTGGCACCCTCAAAATAAAGAATTAGAAAAGATAATATCTGATGCATGGAAATGGCATAAAAATAAAGACAAAAATGTTTTAGGAGGATAACTCATGGAGATAGTAGACCTAAAAAAATGGATAAGAGATATACCAGATTTTCCAGAAAAAGGAGTTATATTTAGAGATATCACACCACTTTTGAAAAACCCTGAAGTTTTTAAGTATTCGGTCGAAAAAATCGCTGAATTGATAAAAGAGTGGGATTTCGATTGTATCGTATCCCCCGAGTCAAGGGGGTTTATATTTGCTACACCTTTAGCTTACCTCATGAATAAAGAATTCGTTCCCATAAGAAAACCAGGAAAACTGCCTTACAAAACCTATTCGATCTCTTATGAACTAGAATACGGTCAAACATCCCTGGAAATGCATGTTGACGCGATAGATAAAGGAGAAAAGGTGATAGTAGTCGATGATGTGTTAGCCACGGGAGGTACTACAAAAGCGATAAAAGAATTAGTAGACAGAGCCGGAGGCAAAACCGTTGGAGTTGTCTGCCTTGCTGAATTAACCTACCTAAATCCAAGAGAAAATCTAAACGATTTAGAAATTGCCAGTTTGATACGATATTGAAAGCATAATTTAAACTCAAGAAGGGGGAAAAAAGATGAATGGTATAAAATTTGATTTTTCAAATGTTTTCCATCCTAATATTGAAAATGGCTTAACGGAAGAAGAAATAAACGACCAAGCTAATAGAGTTCAAGATATTGTGGAAACGATAATACAAAAAAATCCCGGCTTTTTAAATCTGCCTTTCACAAGGGTTTACATAGATAGGGTTTTGGATTTAAAAACGTGGATACAAAGTTTTGAAAGTGTAGTAGTTTTAGGTATAGGTGGTTCTGCATTAGGAAATCAGGCGCTGCAAACAGCCCTTAATCCATTGCATTATAACGCTTTGTCTAAAGAAATAAGAAAAACTCCCAAAATTTTCATCCTGGATAATGTTGACCCCGATTTTATAGCATCAGTTTTGGACCAAATTGATCCAAAGACTACTCTGTTCAATGTTATATCAAAATCCGGTACAACAGCAGAAGCCATGGCAAATTATCTGGTTGCAAGAGGAATAATCGAAGGATACGGATTAGATCCAAAAAAACACTTCCTATTCACCACCGATCCTGAAAAAGGTATATTAAAGAAAATAGCCGAAGAAGAAGGAATCAAAACCTTGGATATACCTCCTTCAATTGGCGGTAGATTCAGCGTTTTAACCCCTGTCGGCTTATTATCAGCTTTGGCAAGTGGAATAGATATAATTGATCTATACAACGGTGCAAAAGAAATGCACAAAAGGGTTACCAATCCAAACATTTGGGAAAATCCTGCGGCTTTTAACGCCTTAGTGCATTATCTATATTACCAGAAAGGTTATAATATTTCCGTAATGATGTCCTACTCAAACAAATTGTTTCTACTCGCTGATTGGTACAGACAATTATGGGCAGAAAGTCTTGGAAAAAAATACAATTTAAAAGGTGAAGTAGTCAACGTTGGGCAAACTCCAATAAAAGCATTAGGCACAACAGACCAACACTCCCAAGTTCAACTATACAACGAAGGGCCTTACGATAAGGTAATCACTTTCATACAACTAGAAAATTTTGAACGAAACATAAAAATCCCTAATATACACTGTGACCTTCCCGAGCTATCATATCTGGGAGGTAAAAATCTTTCAGCCCTTTTGAATACAGAATTAGCTGGTACGGAATACGCTTTAACAGAAAACAATAGACCAAATCTAAAAGTTATTTTCCCTCAGATCAATCCCTTCAATGTGGGACAATTCATATTCGCATACGAATTTCAAACAGCAGTAATGGGAAATCTATTAGATATAAACCCTTATGACCAACCAGGCGTTGAATTAGGTAAAAAGGTTACCTATGCTTTGATGGGAAGAAAAGGTTACGAAGATTTCAGTATCGAGGTAGAAAACAAGCTCAAAAACAAAAAACAGGTGACGATGTAAAAAATGGTAATAGGAATTACAGGCCCTGCAGGATCTGGAAAAAGTACTATATCAAAGATAATAAAAACAATATACAAAGATAAGGCATTCATAATCGATGTGGATAGGTTAGGACACGAGGTCTTAACCTATTTTTTTATCAAAGAGAAATTGAAAGAAGTTTTTGGAGAAGAAATATTCGACGATGATAACAATATTTCCAGATCAAAACTTGGTGAAATAGTTTTTTCAAATAAAGAAAAGTTGGAATTATTGAATCAGATAGTCCATCCAGAAATTCTTAATAAAACTGAACAAATACTGAAAGAAATTTCAAATAAAAATGATATAATAATCATAGATGCAGCTTTGCTTTTCAAAATAGGATTGGACAAATTATGCGATAAAATTATCTACGTAGATGCCCCAGAAGAATTACGTATTGAAAGGCTGTCAGAAAAACGAGGTATCCCCTTGGAGAAGGCAAAAAACATCGTCAAATCCCAAGAACACATAAACTCTAAGCGTTGTGATTTCAAAATATTGAATATTGGTAATTTTGACCAATTGTACAAAGAAACAGAAAAAATTATCCAAAACTTATGAGGAGGTGTTCGGAATGAAGAAAGTTGTTTCTATTCTTTTTACGGTTTTACTTGTTTCTTTTGCTTTTTCTCAAGTCGAGATAGAGTTTTGGCATGGCATGGGAGGACAGTTGGGAGAAACTCTGAATTCCTTAGTCGATACTTTTAATAGGGAAAACCCAGATGTTCATGTGTCAGCCATATATGTGGGAAACTACAGTGCATTAAACCAAAAGTTACTTTCTACGATCACCGCATACTCCCAAGGAAGTACCACAGACCTTCCAACTTTATCTCAAGCTTATGGAAACTGGACCGCAATGTACCTATTTTCTGATGTAGTGCAACCACTCAACGGATATATTGAAAAGGATCCTGAGTTTAAAGAAGCTTGGGATAATCAGATATTCCCTGTTCTAAAGGATTTAGTTACATGGGGAGACACAGTATATGGAATCCCATTTAACAAATCTGTTTATGTTTATTATTATAACCCTGATCTATTTGACTTATTTGGAATCGATCCCCCAAAAACTATGGATGAATTATGGGAAGTAAGTGAACTTTTAACAATGGATTTAGACATGGATGGAGAAACGGATCAATATGGATTAGGTGCGAGAAACTTTATCGACGATTTTCAAATATTCTTATATGCATATAACGCAACATTTTTAGAATACGTCGGCGATGGTAAATACAGAGTTGTTTTACCTGAAGAAGAAACAAAAGAAGTTTTAACATTCATAAAGAACCTGAAAGATTCTGGATACGCTTTGTTCCAAAACGCATATTTGGATCCCCAGTTTGGCTCTGGAGAAATAGCCGCATACATGGGAACGGTTGCAGGTTTAACTTATGCTGAACAATCGTCCAGAGGAAAACACGGTGTTGCTTGGGCTCCATTACCTTCTGTAGATGGCGTCCCTCACTCTCCTATAGCTGGAACTGATGTGATAATGTTTAACTGGGTAAGCCAAGAGCAAAAAGACGCAGCTTGGAGATTCTTGAAATTTTTGATGGATCCCGTTAACGTTGCATACTGGTCTATAAATACTGGATATGTTCCAATAAGAAGAGATGTTGAAGAGGTTCCACAGTGGCAAGCCTATACAGCAACAGATGATAAGCCAAGTATTGCGCTTAACGAATTAGAAACCGCTATCCCAGATCCAAAACCAGCCGCATGGAACGATATAAGAAATGATATCAGTACATTATTTGCTAACTTTTTAAACGATATGGCGACGGTAGATGAGACATACGATGCTATCGTAAATACTTTAGAAACAGGATTAAAGGAGACAGGCGAATACGCTGAATAATGAGTAATAATTATCAAATTATCAAAACCCCAGGTAAAATCAAAACCTGGGGTTTTATTTTGTGCGGTATCTGCTGAACGACGTTAGAACTTTCTTTATCAATTTAAGGGATATTAACTTTATCAATTTCCTTCATCAACCTGATCGTTTCGCTAATAATTTCAACAATCTGGAGGAATTGCTCTATATCTTTGCTTTCTAATTTTCTATTCTTCCTGCTTTTAAGCCATTTATCTAAAACCTGATAACCGCCGATATAAAAATCCCAGATTTCCTCAGGTACACCATCAAAGTATTGCTCTTTGTTAATCCATACTTTACCATTTTCATACTTTACCTTTTCAACAACATTTGAACCAATTACATCAAACTTTACTTTTGTTGGCAATCTCTTTCTCATTAAATGTAATTCAACCAACTCTTTGCCTAATTCAGCCAATTTCTTGAATATCTCATAATTATCGATAAAGGGAATTCTTGGAAAATCAAATTGAAGAAATTCTCCATATCTCTTACGATAAGTAGGTGAGTAAAAAATAGCATAGATATAGTAAAAAATCTCTTCTGGAGTTAGTTCTTTATTATATTTTTCAGATAGGGTTTTGTAAATATCTGGATCAATATTTGCTTTCTTCTCGAAGTCAGAATAAAGATATAGTGGGAAAAGATAGTTTATTTCGCTTGTTTTGTTTGAAATATAGCTACTTTCAATAATTCCATCAGAAATCCAACAATGCTGCCAAACCTCACCTGCTTTTACTTGCCTGACTGTTATCAACCCCAAATTTTCCTTTAGCATGTGTTTCATAACTTCTGAGCGAGTTCTCCAAACTACTGAATCATGGAAATATATCTCTCTGATATCAAAAGGTCGATAAAGTATTTTTTCAAAGTATTTATCCCAATCTTTAACTTTATTTAAATCGTTCCTTGCTTTTTTAACTCTCCACATATAATTTT